>NZ_CP071297.1:0-10126 GCF_017309545.1 Lactococcus sp. LG1267
AAGCAAAATAGCGATTTAGAATATCTGAAACAACTTGAAGATGAAAATCTTAAATTAAGAATCGAGAACGCCTATTTAAAAGAACTGAGGAGGCTGCGTTTAGAGGAGGAAGCTCTTCTGAAAAAACAGCGAGAATCATCCACAGCCTCCGAGGAGACTTCAAACTAAAAAATATTCTCGCAGTTACAGGATTTCCAAAAGCGACATATATGTATTGGAGAAAACTTTTTGATAGAGAAAATCCAAACGAGAAACTTGAACAAAAAATTCTTGATATCAGAAAGAAAAACAAAGATTTTGGCTGATATAAAGGTAACTTGACTAAATCAGAGTTGCCTTTTATAATTATCAAAAACGTGCAATAAATCTATTGATAATATAACGTGCCCTAGGGGTACTGGAAAGGTAACTTGACTAAATCAGAGTTGCCTTTTATAATTATCAAAAAGGTAAAATAAACTCATTGATAATATAACGTGCCCTAGAGGTACATAGGGGCAGTTATATGATTATTATATCCAGAAAGGTGGTAGCTTATGCTAGAGGACATACTAAAAAAATATGGTGGTGTAGAAGTATCTGCTATGGACGTCTATTCTGATATATTTCACTTAGGAGAAAATGAGATACAAAGACGGAATGAAGAAAAGGGAACATACAAATCTAACCCTTTGGGGTACTGGAAGAATGATAAAGATAGCAAGGGGCATTATCGAATATTGTTTGATGATACCTTTGAGGAAACCTTGAAAGAGCTTCAAGAAGCAGATTTTTGTATTATGAATGGACTTTCCTACTTTGGAAGAAAGAACGTGCAAGAACACGCAAGTAAAATGTATGCTATGATATTCGACCTTGACGGAGTGACAGATGAAACTCTAGGGAACTTCCTACATAGTTGTTTTTCTGATTTTACTATTTATCCGTTACGGTTCTGTTGCAAAGTCTCAAAAAGGTCATTAGTTTTTCAAGATGATTCTTATTTAAGCAGGGATTCCTAATAGTCCTTTGATTTCTGTACAGACGGAAAAGCCAAAAAGAGACCCTTCTTTTCGGCTTTTTTTATAAATTCCTCGAATCGCTTCCATGCCTTTAATCGTGGTTGAGGCTGTTCGCAAACTTTGGTAAAATTTGTTTCTTCGCTTAATTGGACGATGGTCTTGTTTAATCAGATTATTCAGATACTTGATTGTTCGATGTTCTGTTGTTATATACAGTCCATTTTTCTGAAGCTTTCTGAAGGCACTCTTAATAGAGGGTGCTTTATCCGTTACTAGAACCTTTGGTTCTCCAAACTGGTTCTTCAGTCGTTTTAGAAAAGCATACGCAGCCTGTGTGTCGCGCTTTTTCCGTAACCAGATATCTAAGGTTAAGCCATCTACATCGATAGCGCGATATAAATAATGCCACTTTCCTTTAATTTTGATATAAGTCTCGTCCATTTTCCATGAATAAAAGGACTGTTTGTTTTTCTTTTTCCAAATTTGATAAAGAATCTTTCCGTATTCTTGCACCCAACGGTAAATTGTGGTGTGACAAACGTGAATTCCTCGGTCATACAGAATTTCCTGCACTTCACGATAACTCAGGTTGTACCGAAGATAGTAGCCGACGGCTACGATAATCACGTCTTTTTGAAATTGTTTTCCTTTGAACTGAGTCATCTTCATTCCTCCAAGCTATCTTTTTCAATTATTTTACCTCAAAATGAGCTTATCGGAAACTTTGCAACAGAACCTAACAGACCACCCTAAAATGTTAGTTCCACAACTTTTTGATACAGTTATTTCAGCACCTCTCATGGAGGAAATTCTATACAGAGGTTTGTTGCTAAATGCAATTTTATTTATTGGTTTGAAACTTGGTGTATCTAAAAAATATCTGTTTGTGGTATTTCTTGTTTTATCATCTTTAATTTTTGGTTCTATCCATGCTAGCAGTAATATTCTAACATTCATTGGTTTTTCTTTATTAGGTTTAAATCTTGGGGCGCTATATCTAATATCGGGCAATCTAATTGTACCTATAACTGTTCACTTTTTAAATAACTTGTCTGCAAGTCTAAATGTTAGTAGTGATGTAAAAAGAATATCAATATTTATCTGTCTTTTATTAATAATTTGTTTAATTGAGTATGCCTGTAAAGAAGATAGGAATATCATAAAAAAATGGGCTTTTAGTTTAAGCAAAAAAGATAAGCCATGAAATATTTATTTTAAGCTCATTAGAGTACACTCTAGTGGGCTTTTTTGTTTTTCTGATATAATAAGATTTGTAAAGGCTCATTAGAGTTTGCCAAAATAGGGAGTGTGATTTATGAGTAAAATTGGTTATGCACGAGTAAGTAGCAAAGAACAAAACCTAGATAGACAATTAGAAGCGTTACAGAGCGTTTCTAAGGTCTTTTCAGATAAAGCAAGCGGACAATCCACCGAACGTCCTCAATTACAAGCCATGCTGGACTATCTACGTGAGGGGGATATTGTCATTGTAACGGAGTTAGACCGTTTAGGGCGGAACAATAAAGACCTTACAGAGATTATGAATGCCATTCAACAAAAAGGAGCTACGCTGGAAGTCTTAAACTTGCCCTCAATGAATGGGATTGAAGACGAAAATTTGAGACGATTAATTAATAATTTAGTCGTTGAATTATACAAATATCAAGCGGAAAGCGAACGGAAAAGAATTAAGGAAAGGCAGGCACAAGGAATTGAGTTAGCAAAGAAAAAAGGACGATTTACTGGAAGAAAAAGTACCTTTCAAAAAGACGACCCTTTACTACAAAGAGCGTTTAATCTATATCAATCAAAAGAATATACTTTAAAAGAAATTGAACATCATACTAAAATTCCAGTCAGTACACTAAAACGATATTTAACAAAGTATGGTATTAAAAGAAAATAAAAAAAGAAACCTAAAAAGGAAGTTAAATTAGACAGTTTTAAAAACAAATTCAAAGGAAAAGGAAAATGAAAAAAATGAATGAACAAGAAATAATGACAGAAGTAGAAGACTATGGACGACAAATTTTTGAAGCTATTTCCTACGCAAATGAATTTCCAGTTGTTAAAGAAAAGTTATTAATTATGTTTGATAAATTAATTGAAGAACTATCCGAACTAATTGACGAAGACGAATTAAACGACTACAAAAAAGCAAAAGAAGTCGTTGAAAAAATTCCAGAAAATGAAGTCGAAGAATTGTGTTTTACAGTTGAAAGTTTGTACGGAGATGTTGAAAATTATCCTAGCTATTTCTAAAAAATGGGGATTGGGGCAACGCCCCAAAAATAAAAAGAATCGTCTGAAGCGAGGAACAAACTAAAATGTAAATTTTAGGTGTGACCGAGTGGAAGATGATTACTTTTTAACCTATGTGTATATACACATAGTAAGCTCGCTATAATATATTATAATAGAATTACTATTCTTATCTTTTCGGAGGTTTTTACATGGGTAAAAAAGCAAATAGACAAAGAAATATCGGAAAATATTTTTGTGTCAATGAGCTAGAAAATCAAATTATTGAAAAAAGAATGCAGGAAGCCAACCTAACAAATTTTGGAGAATTTGCTCGTAAGTCCTGTTTAGATAAAAAAATTTACACGGTGGATTTTTCTTCTCTTAAAGAAATTATGTCCACTATTGCGCAGGCAAATTTAGAAGTCAATCGGATTGGAAATAATCTCAATCAAATTGCCAAATATTTAAATGAATCTGAACAAAATCAAACCAAAGAATTACTCAACGAGTATCAAAAAGAAATTCAAAGTTTAGACCAAAAGTTAAGAAACATGTTGAAAAAAATAACGGAGGGATAATACCATGACTGTGATTAACATGCCTAATAAATCGAAAGGAACATTACACAGTAAACAAGGACTTTCTAGCGCTTTAAAATATATTACTGACCCACAAAAAACAAATAACGGTGAATTAGTATCAGGACAAAACATAAACATTCCAAGCAATGCCTATGATGAAATGTTACTGACAAGAGAAATGGCAATTTTAGCTGGTAATCAACCAAAAGAAAATGAACGATTTGGTTTTCATTTTGTCCAATCTTTTTCGCCAGAAGATAATTTAACACCAGAACAAGTCCATGAGATTGGTTTAAAAACCATGAAAGCTTATCTAGGCGAATCCGTAGAATTTGTTATTGCAACACATACCGACAAAGAACACTTACACAACCATATTATTTTGAATGCCACAAATCCAAAGACACTCAAAAAATTTCAACAATCTAAAAGCCAGCTAGAAGAATTGAAAGAAATATCTGATGTTATTTCTAAAGAGTATGGTTGCAAAATTATTGACCGTAACTTAAAAAATTCTCACAAAAAATATCAAGTCTACCTTGCTAAAAATTCTTATCGAAAAGAAATAAAAAGCAAAATTAAATTCTTACTTTCTCATGCCAGCAATTGGACCGACTTTAAAAATAAAGCAACTACTTTAGGCTTGATTGTTGATGATAAAGGAAAGTACACCACTTACCAATTGAGTGGCACTAGTCAAGAAAGAAAAGTCAGAGATAGAAGCCTAAAAAATCAAGCATTCATGAAAGAAGCCATTTCTGAACGCTTGAAAGAAAATGAAGTGGTTTATACAGAATCAGAAGTCAAAGAACTATGGGCAGAGAATCAAACCATTCAAGACAAGGAACAAGAAACAGAAATTGAAATGCTTATAGAAGATTGGCAAGTCGAAAAAGAAACAGCCGATTATTTATATGTGAATATCAACATTGGTTTAGAAAGAGAGCAACGAAAATCCGCAATCAAAATTCCAGCACGTTGCGTTGACAAATTAGAAAATGGCAATTACCAAGTTTTTCTCAAAAAACAAGACCGATTTTATTTTGTCGATAGTAAGAATCCAGAGAACAATAAAATCATGCTAGGAAAAACCGTTGCGAAAAACCTACAAAATCAAAGCGGAAGCGTACCGCTTTATTCTAACAATGCCAAAATCAAGTTAAAACAACTGTTTAACGAGTTTGATTTTCTTATTTCTAAAGGATTAGATTTTGACACTTCTTTTGAAGCGATCGGAAAAGAATTAGAACAAACCTATTACCAAACAGAAAGCATTTTAGAAAACCTAGATAAGAAAATTCTTGAGTATGTCGAAGAAAATAAAGCCTATGCACGACCAAACACAAGAATATTAAAAACAATTGAAAACCTACAAAAGGAACGAACAGACTTACACAAGACCTTAAAACAAGTCGAAAAAGAAATGCTTTACTATGACAAGTCCGTTGACCGTTACGAAGATTATCAGCAAGAACACACCAAAAATAAAAACCAACATTCCCCACGTTTATAAATAAGCCAATATTAAGCCCTATAAGCAATGATTACCTGTTAGTGGAAGAAATTACACTAGAAATAATTTAAAATCGCTTATAAGCTAAAATATGGGCTTCTAGGGCTATTTTAGAATCCTTTAGCACTTTAAAAACGAACTTTCGCTTTGACAAGCGAACTGCTTCTGTCGTCAAGCAGACCAACGAAGCCCAACCAAAAGACTTGCCAACACAAACCGTTGACAAGCCTTTCAGTTAGGGTATTTAGAAAGATAGGTGTTTGTTTGATGTTTTGTACTCAATGACACGTAAAGTTGCTTAGAAAGCAGAATAGGAGCTTTTAGGATTGGTCTATGTTGTTTTGCTGAACGCTTTTGATTTTGACCTTTTTTTTTGACCTTGATTTTAATTTTTGAAAAAAATAAAAAAAGGCGAAGCCTATTTATATTTATCTTATATATTTTAATCTTTTATATCTTTTGCGTGGAAAAAAAGTCAGTGTTTTCAAGGTAATTCGAGTTTATAGGTGTAGAAAAAACTGTGTATAGGTGTAGAAAAAACTGTGTATAGGTGTAGAAAAAACTGTGTATAGGTGTAGAAAATATTTGAAATACTACACTTGTTTTGATATAATAAAAACATGAAGAAAAAACTTTTTGCAGAGCATTTCTTCATGCTTAACCAAAATCACTCACAAAGGAGCAATTACTATGTCTATTATACCAAATAACAATGAATTAAACGAGAAAAAGGTGGTTTATCCCTTGAAAGAAATCGAAAAACGAAAAATCGTGGAACATAACGACCTCATCACATCCGTTGCCAAAATGGATAAAGTTCCTTTAAAGATTTTTGAATTAGCCGTATCTTGTATTGATACGGACAATCCACCCAAAGACCATACGATTTTATTATCAAAGACTGAACTATTCGCTTTCTTTAAGGTGTCTGATAATGACAAACACAGTCGTTTTAAAGAAGCCATTGAAAAAATGCAAAAGCAAGCTTTTTTTCAGATTAAAGAAGTTAAAGGAAAAGGTTATAACATGAAAAGTATTGTTCCTATCCCTTTTGTAGAATGGAATAGCTACAATGACGAAGTAAAAATAGAATTTCATCGTGAAATTATGCCTTATTTGATTGAGCTGAAAGAAAAATTCACGCAATATGCTTTGTCTGACCTTGTAGACTTAAATAGTAAGTACAGCATTATTCTTTATAAATGGTTGTCTATGAATTATAACCAATACGAGCATTACAGCAATAAGGGAGGACGGCGAGCCGAACAAGTGGAAAGCTACCGCAATCCCTCAATATTGGTTAAAGAATTGAGGATAATGTCTGATACCGTCAATGAGTATAAAGACTTTAGAAATTTTGACAAATGGGTGCTAAAAAAACCAATAGAAGAAATTAACAAATATACCTCTTTTAATGTGTCTTATGAAAAGATTAAAAAAGGACGTTCGATTGATTCTATTGTCTTTCATATCACGAAGAAACCAGTCGCACGAAATGACTTCTACAAACTGGAAGAACAAGACCCTATTTATTTGCAGGATAAAGCAAATAAAGAACAAGCAGAAGAACTTTTAGCAGGGAAAGCATTAAAAAGTAAATACACGAAACTTTTGTTGGATAATATGCTATTAAGTCCTTATGAAATGACTGATACGTCACTTATGGCAGGATTGCAGGCGCACGTGTACCCTCTCTATGACGAGCTGAAAGCCCTACGAGGGTTGAATGGGGTCAAAGACCACCTCTCTTATGTGAGAGGTAAACAAGAAGCCTATTCAAAACGCAATATAGCTAAGTATCTCAAAAAAGCAATCGAACAGTACCTACCAACGGTTAAAAGGCAGGACATAGAAAATGAATGAAAACTACAAAACCATAAAGGAACTTGCGGACGAGTTAGGAGTTATAAAGCAGACAATACAATATCACGTAAAGTTTTTGCCGACTAAAAATCGACTAAAAAACTCTAGTGGTGCTATTGTCTTAAACCTTGAAGAACAAAGGTTTATAAAAAATAGGCTAACTAAAAATCGACCAAAAATCGACCAAAAATCGACTAAAGAACCGACTAAAAATCGACCAAAAAAAGATAAAGAAATATCTATAAATAATGTTTTACTGGAGCAACTAAAAACAAAAGACGAACAAATAAAAAGTTTAGTGGAAGCACAAAAACAAACTCAAAACCTCTTAGACCAACAGCAACGCCTAGCATTGCAGGATAAAAAGTTACTTGATGAGTATAAGTCAGAAATCAATGACTTAAAAGCTCTTAAAATGCCTACACAAGATACAAAAGTGGAGCAAGTGAGTAGCAAACAACCACAGGAAGTAGAAAGCGTGGCAGAAGAACCAAGGAAAGCACCTAGAAAGTGGTGGAAGTTATGGTAAAAAAATTAGTAGCATTTATGCGTGATGAAAATAATGAAGATTTTTTTTGTGAAGGCTTTTACCATACCATACTATTTGTGATAGTTTATGTTCTGTATCTAACTTATAAGGAATCAGCAATCGGCAATAGTAATTACATTTTCTTATTTTTCTTTGTCTTAACTAGCTATGCTTTAATCAAATACTTTCTAAGTTGCAAGCAAAAATTTGCACCTATAACTAAATAATAAATACAGGGATTTGGTTAGCTGTAACTAATATGATGATGTTTTTTTATGGGAAAATAGAGATACTTAATCAACAGTTGCTAGATAAACAAATAACAGACGGTTCTGTTGCAAAGTCTCAAAAAGGTCATTAGTTTTTCAAGATGATTCTTATTTAAGCAGGGATTCCTAATAGTCCTTTGATTTCTGTACAGACGGAAAAGCCAAAAAGAGACCCTTCTTTTCGGCTTTTTTTATAAATTCCTCGAATCGCTTCCATGCCTTTAATCGTGGTTGAGGCTGTTCGCAAACTTTGGTAAAATTTGTTTCTTCGCTTAATTGGACGATGGTCTTGTTTAATCAGATTATTCAGATACTTGATTGTTCGATGTTCTGTTGTTATATACAGTCCATTTTTCTGAAGCTTTCTGAAGGCACTCTTAATAGAGGGTGCTTTATCCGTTACTAGAACCTTTGGTTCTCCAAACTGGTTCTTCAGTCGTTTTAGAAAAGCATACGCAGCCTGTGTGTCGCGCTTTTTCCGTAACCAGATATCTAAGGTTAAGCCATCTACATCGATAGCGCGATATAAATAATGCCACTTTCCTTTAATTTTGATATAAGTCTCGTCCATTTTCCATGAATAAAAGGACTGTTTGTTTTTCTTTTTCCAAATTTGATAAAGAATCTTTCCGTATTCTTGCACCCAACGGTAAATTGTGGTGTGACAAACGTGAATTCCTCGGTCATACAGAATTTCCTGCACTTCACGATAACTCAGGTTGTACCGAAGATAGTAGCCGACGGCTACGATAATCACGTCTTTTTGAAATTGTTTTCCTTTGAACTGAGTCATCTTCATTCCTCCAAGCTATCTTTTTCAATTATTTTACCTCAAAATGAGCTTATCGGAAACTTTGCAACAGAACCCAGCAAATAAAGACCTTTCGTTTGAAGTATGTATTTCTTGCAGCCAAAATCATTAAAACCGCAAGAACTGTAATTATGAATTTGTCAGAAAACTATCCGTACAAGGAAGTGTATGAAAAATGTCTGGTATAATAAAGATATCATCTTGAAAATCGAGTGTTGCTCTGTGGATAACTTGCAGGGTTTAATAAGTATCTTTACTCAAAAGTTGCAATCAATAATTTATTGAAAAAGATTGAAAGGTGGTGGTAAATAATGTTACAATGTGGGAGTATCAGTTTAAATTCTTCGTGAAATAGTGTTCTTTTAAGCTAATAAAAAATGCACGTGGAATTTAGGTCAAAGAAAAGTAAAGAAAAATTTATTTATGGAGGTAAAAAAGGATGAGTCAAGTTGTTGATTTTTTAAATGAAGCAAAAACTTTTTATTTTGCAACCGTTGAAGGAGACCAGCCAAGGGTCAGACCGTTTAATGCAGCCATGGAGAGGAATGGCAAGGTCTATCTTGGTACAACCAATCAGAAAAAAGTTTATCAGCAGTTATTGGCAAATTCAAAGGTGGAAGTCTCAGGTATGGCAAAAGGAAAATGGATTCGGCTCACCGGCGAAGCCGTAATTGATGATACCGTGGAAGCAAGGGAAGCAATGCTTGAAGCAAATCCGCCTTTGAGAGATTGGTATAGCGCTGATGATGGGAAATTCACCGTATTTTATTTGAAAAACATGCAGGCAGTTTTATATTCCTTTACAGGAGATCCGGAGATATTAGATAATTAATCAAAACATGCAGCCCAAGTGTAGAATGAACTGACCCCCATAAGTTAGACCAAAAATCTAACTTATGGGAGGTCATTTTTTATGGCAAAATACAGTTATGAATTTAAGTTACAAGTTGTTCAAGCATATTTAGATGGAGAAGGCGGTTATAGATATCTTTCAAAAAAATATGGAGTACCTTCAAAAAGGGATATTGAAAAATGGGTATTTGCATATAAAGCGTTTGGAAAAGATGGTTTGATGCGATCAAGAAAAAATGAAAGTTACTCTTTCGAATTTAAGCTTCATGTAGTAGAGTTATATTTAACAACAGAAGTTTCATATCAGGAGTTAGCTTTATCTGTAGGGATAAATAATCCACCTCTAATTGCCAGGTGGGTAAACGATCATAGAATTGCTGGTCCTGATGCTTTGAAAGTAAAGAGTAAAGGACGGCAAAAGAAATTGAATAAAGCAAAAGATAAATCTCCATTATTGAATGAT
>NZ_CP071298.1:0-6677 GCF_017309545.1 Lactococcus sp. LG1267
TTTTGAAAGCCATGCGTCTGACATCTATCTGATTGTTGAAGAAGGATTCTACAAGCGTACCTTGGATATTCACCGAACACTAGGGTTGCTCTTGCACACTCAAGTCTCGATTCAGCAATTGCTTAAGCTGCCAGCGGAATGCTTTCATCCTAAACCAAAAGTAAACAGTGTCTTAATAAAACTTACCCGCCATACCACAGATGTTCCAGATAAATATTGGAAGCTATATACGTACTTTGTTTCAAAATGGGTCAATCGAGAATATCGTCAACTGTTTACTAAAAATCAGTTTCATCAAGCAATGAAACACGCCAAAGTAAACAATTTAAGTACCGTTACTTATGAGCAAGTATTGTCTATTTTTAATAGTTATCTATTATTTAACGGGAGGAAATAATTCTATGAGTCGCTTTTGTAAATTTGGAAAGTTACACGTTACTAAAGGGAATGTAGATAAATTATTAGGTATACTACTGACAGCTTCCAAGGAGCTAAAGAGGTCCCTAGCGCCTACGGGGAATTTGTATCGATAAGGAATAGATTTAAAAATTTCGCTGTTATTTTGTACAATAAGGATAAATTTGAATGGTACCATAAACGACCGTTTATGGTACCATTTCATTTTCCTGCTTTTTCTAAATGTTTTTTAAGTAAATCAAGTACCAAAATCCGTTCCTTTTTCATAGTTCCTATATAGTTATACTTAATGAGTTATGGTACATTTAAATTATAAAATTAAGGAGGTTTTTTTATGATTTTTGGCTATGCTCGAGTGAGTACGGATGATCAAAATCTTAGTTTACAAATTGATGCACTTACTCATTATGGAAATGTTTAGAACTTAGTAGTCGTCCAAAAACGACTACTTTTTTTGTTGAATCGTCCGAGGACGATTCGATGCTTTTGACTTGTAAGAACAGGATTGAATGAAGCCATACTGTTCGCATATTTTTAGTGGATGAACAAACAAAATACGAGAGATTTTTTGTTCGTTTATCCATGGTTTTAGAAAAAAGAGGGACGATTTCGGAAGAAGAAAATCGTCTCTTTTTTTCTTCTTTTTGTATGACAAAAAGAAAGATCTTTTGCCCATTTTATAAAAATAAAATGGGTAGGTGGCGTTTGCGTAAAGCAAATCGACACAATCCAAAGGGAATAAAAGGGGAAAGTGAAACTTCCCCCTTTTCAAGCCACATTGTAATACAAGAACGAAGTGCTTTGTATTACAATGTGATAGCTTGCAGTATTTGTGGTATTATATTCTCTATTTTGTTAGGGGGATTGCAACCGCATAGGGCGCAATCCTTATTACAAAATCAATGACAAAGGGCGATTGAGGAATGAGCGCTGAGGCATTTTATTTTTAAAAAAAACTATTTATAAGTTCGAAATATGTATCACAACTTTAATACGTGCTATCCAACTTTAAGAGAAGGACATTGATTCTTAGAACTATTCTCTTTTTGGTTATTGCTGAAAGCAATTTCTGATACCTATTTTTTGAGCAAATTAACACCACTTTTTAGAGTGGTGTGTAAGTGCGCATTGTCCTTATTTCATTCGGACTTCTGAATTTTAAAAATAAAGATTTTATTTCTTAACTTCTCAATGCAGATATTAAATTATTTTATAAATTTGAGCGTACTTTTTGGAACTTCATTGTTTTTAAAAGCCTTTTGTATTTTAGATGGGCTTTTTGACGCTTTACAGACCTTTTAAGGAGTTTTAAAACGAATCAGGTAAACTTATTAGGGCTAACACTTAAAAGGGCTTAGAAAGCAAAATATGAGCTTTTAGAATATCTCTTACTTTTATCTTTAAATAATCATTTTGCTATCCAGCGATAAAGATCAGCAAGTTCTATCAAAAGTTCTAATCGATTTTTTTATACCCTAGATAGCCATATAAGACTTTCTAGGGCATTTTAATTTATTTCAGGTAACTTAATTATGGGTATTGATAAAAAGTGCTTAGAAAGCGAATTAGGTCATTCTGTACTTTTATGGTTTTAATCTTTTGACTTTTGCCTTACATTTTTAAAAAAATAAAAAAAGGCGAAGCCTTATATATATTTATCTTATATATTTTAATCTTTTGTTCTTTTGCGTGCTAAAAAAATTAGTGTTTATAGGGTTTTACAGAATTTAATGTGGGCAAAAAACTGTGTATACGTGGGCAAAAAACTGTGTATACGTGGGCAAAAAACTGTGTATACGTGGGCAAAAAACTGTACAAAGTCCACATATATGTTATAATAAAAGCATAGAGAAAATTCAGCGCGAAATGACTTTCTCTATGCCACCTTAAAATCACTCACAAAGGAGTAACTTACTATGCCTATTATACCAGAAAATCAAAACAAACAAAAGCAGGTGCTAACCTTGAATGACCTTGAAAAACGCAAAGTAGTGGAGCATAACAGCCTCATTACCTCAATAGCCAAAATGGATAAAACGCCCTTGAAAATGTTTGAATTGGCGGTGTCTTGCATTGATACGGAAAAACAACTGGAAGATAATACGGTTTATCTTTCTAAAAGAGACCTTTTCGCTTTCTTTAAGGTGTCTGATAATGACAAACACAGTCGTTTTAAAGAAGCGGTTGAGAAAATGCAGAAACAAGCCTTTTTCAAAATCAAAGAAAAAAAAGATAAAGGTTTTGAGTTTGAAAATATTGTGCCGATTCCTTACGTCAAGTGGACAGATTATAACGATGAAGTGTTAATCCGTTTCAGTCCTGAAATTATCCCCTACTTAGTCAATCTCAAAAAAAATTTCACGCAACATGCCTTATCTGACCTTGCTGAACTCAATAGCAAGTACAGTATTATCTTATATCGTTGGTTATCCATGAATTATAACCAATATGAGCATTACAGTTTCAAGGGCGGACGGAGAGAAGAACAAGTGGAAAGCTACCGCAATCCAACTATTTCTATAAAAGAGTTACGTACCATGACGGATACCGTAAAGTTATATAAAGAATTTAGAGATTTAGATAAAAGAGTTTTAAAAGAATCGTTGGAAGAAATCAACACTCACACCTCTTTTAACGTGTCTTATGACAAAGTGAAAAAAGGGCGAAGCATTGATTCTATTGTCTTTCACATCACGAAGAAACACCGAGCAGACGATAACAGCTACAAACTAGAGGACAAAACGTATCAAGAAGCGAAAGCCCAAAAAGAAGAATCTGAAAAGGACTTAGTCTTTAAAGCAATGGAAAGCAAATATACTAAATTGCTTATTGAAAATTTCCTTTTATCGCCCTATGAAATGACTGATACAGCACTTATGGCAGGTTTGCAAAAAAATGTTTATCCAAAGTATGACGAACTCAAAACATTACGAGGACTTGAGGGGGTCAAGAAGCACCTCTCATACGTTCGTGAGAAGCAAGAACCTTATTCAAAAGGGAACATTGCAAAGTATCTTAAAAAGGCAATTGAACAGTACCTACCAACGGTTAAAAGGCAGGACATAGAAAATGAATGAAAACTACAAAACCATAAAGGAACTTGCGGATGAGTTAGGTGTGAGTAAATCATATATTGATAAAATAATACGCATACTGAAATTGCATACTAAATTAGATAAAGTAGGTAATAAGTATGTGATTTCTAAAACACAAGAGAAGTCTATAAAAAATAGGCTTCTTTCGTCTGAATCAACAACTAAATCACACACTAAATCGACAACTAAAACGCATACTGAAGTTGATTTTGAAGTCGATTTTTTGAAAGAAGAAATCTTATATCTTAGAAAGAGTCACGATAAACAATTGACCAACAAAGATAAGCAGATAGAAACTTTAAGTAATCTTTTAGATCAACAACAACGACTAGCCTTACAAGATAAAAAGTTGTTAGAAGAATACAAAGCAGAAAATGACAGCTTAAAAGCTCTTAAAATGCCTACACAGGAAACAGAATTCAAACACTTAGACAATCAATATAAAGATGAAGTGAACGCTCTTAAAGAGAAGTTGGAAAATTTGCAGGAACAACTCAAAGTTCAAAAAAGGATAGAAGAACAAGAAAAACCAAGAAAGTGGTGGGGACTATGGCGAAAATAGATGATTCAGTTAAAAAGAAAGTTCCTGAATTGCGATTTGCGGGGTTTGCTGACGATTGGGAAGAGCGTAATCTTGGTGAGTGGTCCGATGTTCGTGATGGAACACACGCTTCACCGAAGTATATTAAGCAAGGTCACCCAATGGTTACATCTAAAAATCTAACCGATTCTGGTTTAGACATGTCCGATGTTTCTTATTTAACTGATGAAGATTTTAATGAAATTAACCAGCGATCAAAGGTTGATATCGGAGACATATTATTCGGAATGATTGGAACAATCGGAAAACCTGTAATCGTTGATAGAGATGACTTTGCAATCAAAAATGTTGCATTGATTAAAGAGAAAACATCGCCAGAAATTATCAATACCTGGCTAATTCAATATTTAAAGTCGCCCTCATTTGAACGCTTTATCCAAAAGGAAAATGCCGGTGGGACCCAAAAGTTTATTGCTTTGGGTTTGATTCGTGATATGAAGCTGATGACACCTAGTGTTCAGGAACAGGCCCGCATTGGTGAACTGTTAAATCATCTGGACAACCTTATCGTTGCTAACCAGCATAAGTTAGATTTATTGAAAGAGCAGAAAAAAGGATACTTACAAAAAATGTTCCCTAAAAATGGGGCTAAAGTTCCTGAATTGAGATTTGCGGGGTTTGCTGACGATTGGGAAGAGCGTAAGTTAGGTCAATATACTAAGTTAATTACTAAAGGAACGACGCCTAAGGATAAAACAGGTATTGGTGATGTTAATTTTGTTAAAGTTGAAAATATAACCAATGGTAAAATTTATCCTATTAATAAAATAAAACAAAATGAACATGACAATTATTTAAAAAGATCTCGATTAGAAGAAAAAGATATTCTATTTTCAATAGCAGGTACATTAGGTAGAACAGCAATTGTAAATAAATCAATATTACCAGCTAATACTAATCAAGCTCTAGCGATAATAAGAGGGTATGATTTTGATACCAATTTTCTTATTACATCGTTATCTGGAAACGTCGTAAAGGAATATATTCGACGTAATCCAACAGTTGGTGCGCAACCTAATCTTTCTCTTGAACAAGTAGGTAATTTATTAGTTAATACACCAAATGCTGAAGAACAACAAAAAATCGGTTCATTCTTTAAACAATTAGATGACACTATCGCTCTTCATCAACGTAAGTTAGATTTATTGAAAGAACAGAAAAAAGGCTTTTTACAAAAGATATTTGTTTAGGGTCTATAATTAGATAATAACCCCTAAGAAATTAAGCAAAAACAGCCCTTATACTTATAAGATATAATTATAGGGGCTGTTTTTTACAAATTTATAAAAAATAAAGCATTTATATAAATGCTTTTCTTTTTGAAATATAACAGAATTTGTAGTTTTAAGATAACTTATCTATCTCAGCTATCTGTATTTTTTCTTCAATTTAAACTAAAATAGACTTATTGGAAAACTTTGCAACAGAACCACAAATCTATCCAAAAGGATTGACTATCCTGTCGCTCATTTCCTCTATTTTCCCATCTTTTAATAAAATCTTTGGCTTGTTTTTTTTGTTCTCGAACGTCCATTATGTCACCATTTTTCTTTTAATACTTAATTATAGCATAGGCTTTCTTCCTTGATAACCTCTATAGGGGTCCCGAGCGCCTACGAGAAATTTGTATCGATAAGAAATAGATTTAAAAATTTCGCTGTTATTTTGTACATTTAACTTGACGGTGACATCTCTCTATTGTGAGTTATTAGTGGTACAGTTTTCAACCGTTTTAATTATAAAAAAGTGGTGCATTTTTAAATTGGCACAAACAGGTAACGGTTATTGCAGGTGTATTTCTTATCTATGGGTTTAACATGGATTTTATCATTAAAATCATGAGTATTGTCCGAGAGTGATTGGTCTTGCGTATGGTTAACCCTAAAGTTATGGAAATAAGACTTAGAAGCAAACTTAAGAGTGTGTTGATAGTGCATTATCTTAAAATTTTGTATAATAGGAATTGAAGTTAAATTAGATGCTAAAAATTTGTAATTAAGAAGGAGGGATTCGTCATGTTGGTATTCCAAATGCGTAATGTAGATAAAACATCTACTGTTTTGAAACAGACTAAAAACAGTGATTACGCAGATAAATAAATACGTTAGATTAATTCCTACCAGTGACTAATCTTATGACTTTTTAAACAGATAACTAAAATTACAAACAAATCGTTTAACTTCTGTATTTATTTATAGATGTAATCACTTCAGGAGTGATTAAATGAACAAAAATATAAAATATTCTCAAAACTTTTTAACGAGTGAAAAAGTACTCAACCAAATAATAAAACAATTGAATTTAAAAGAAACCGATACCGTTTACGAAATTGGAACAGGTAAAGGGCATTTAACGACGAAACTGGCTAAAATAAGTAAACAGGTAACGTCTATTGAATTAGACAGTCATCTATTCAACTTATCGTCAGAAAAATTAAAACTGAATACTCGTGTCACTTTAATTCACCAAGATATTCTACAGTTTCAATTCCCTAACAAACAGAGGTATAAAATTGTTGGGAATATTCCTTACCATTTAAGCACACAAATTATTAAAAAAGTGGT
>NZ_CP071296.1:0-71872 GCF_017309545.1 Lactococcus sp. LG1267
AGCTCTTCTTCTGTAAATCTGCCTCCATCCACTCACATTCACCTTACCTTCCCTCGCTCAGCTATCATTGGGGATGGAAAGTCTAGAGTTTTATAGTCGTTCGTCAAAGTAATTCTTGGATTAGATATCAACCCTTTTTCCTTGAAGCTAAAAAACTCTCGATTATCTCCTCCCACAATCACGTGATCAATTAAAGGAATCCCCATCAATTCACATAATTTGTTCATCCTGTCTGTCATCATCGTATCTGCTTTACTTGGTAATAGGTCTTATCAAGAGTAAATTACAAAAGAATCATTTAAATCAATACTTTCACTTTGAATACATGTATTTGAAGTGGAAGGTACTTATTTCAAAAATAGTAAAACCTGTATCTTAAATTACTTAATAGTAACATAAGATACAGGCTGATTTTTTATTCATTGTTATTTATACTAAAGCACCCGATAGCTCTGAAAACAATCACAAATTCAACTTTTCAAAGCCACAGCTTTAAGTTATTTTGTCCAGACAACCCCCATTGCCCAACCCATTTTATGGAATTGGCATCCAGGCAACAACTTTTCATATAAATCGTAATAATTTTGTTCAGATAGGTACTTATCTGAAGCTAAATGCTCAAGCCATGATTTAGATGTGTTGTGATTATAAATTCTAATCGCATTTTTTATTCCAAATTTGAAACAATGCGGTAAAAACTCTTGGATTGCCCCTAATTTATAAACATAGGTAGGCGGTGTCTCGACTTCAGATACATTATCAAGAATAACTATTCTTCCTTCCTCATTCAACAGTTCCTTCATTTGCTGTATTACGCTGGCTATATCATCCAAATGATGAAAGGTTGTTCGGCTTACAATAAAATCAAACTTCTCATTAAAATTAAGTTGTTCTGCATTCATATTCAGATAGACCGTATTTGTTAGTTGACGTTTAGATTTGGCAAGATCGAGCATTTGATTAGAAATATCAATCCCTACCACTTCATCATAATAACTTGCTAATTTCTCCACTAACAAACCCGAGCCACATCCGATATCTAATGCTCTGCCTTTCTTTGGAGACATATTAGACACAAAGAATGAATAATCATTCAAAAGCTCATTCACGAAATCGTAATCTTCTGCAACCTTATCAAACTGTGATTCTATTGTATTCAAAAAGATCCCCCATTCCTACTTTATCGACATTCTTTCATTACTTACCACTTTAGATGTTTTTTCGTTGGGGATAAAACTTCCCTTTAGACAATTTTATCCAAAGACAATACAACAGTGCAACTTTATTAAAGTCACTGTCCTTTATCGCAGCCTTTACTTTTTAGTAAAGACAGTGGCTTCTCTTATCAAGTTTCAAAACATATTATTTTGAAGAAAACGTCCAACTGAAGTGTCAAGTGCAAAATTACATATAGAGCTTTATTCTAAAAAGTAAACAGAAATGATATAATCAGTTACGTAAGGAGGTTTCAAGTATGTGCACTAGTATCGCAGTAGTAGATATTACTTTATCTCATTCATAATGAAAAAAATGGCAAGGAGAAGGTTATAATGAACCAGAAAAACCCAAAGGACACTCAAAATTTTATTACTTCTAAAAAGCATGTAAAAGAGATATTGAATCATACGAATATAAATAAACAAGATAATGTAATAGAAATTGGATCAGGAAAAGGTCATTTTACCAAAGAACTTGTCAAAATGAGTCGGTGGGTGGATTCTATAGAAATTGATGAGGACTTGTGTCAAGTCACCCAAAAAGTCGTGAAGCCTTTTCAGAATATAAAAGTTATCCATACGGATATTCTGAAATTTAACTTCCCCAAAAACAAAGACTATAAAATATTTGGTAATATCCCCTTTAACATCAGTACTGATATTGTCAAAAAAATTGCTTTTGAAAGCAATTCGAAATATAGTTACCTTATTGTGGAGAATGGTTTTGCAAAAAGATTACAAAATACGAAACGAGCTTTAGGTTTGCTATTGATGGTGGAATTGGACATAAGAGTTCTCAAAAAAGTGCCACGAGCATATTTTCACCCTAAACCGAATGTAGACTCTGTATTGATTGTTCTTGAACGACATCAACCATTGATTTTAAAGAAGGACTACAAAGAGTATCAATCTTTTGTTTATAAGTGGGTAAACCGTGAATATCGCGTTCTTTTTACTAAAAACCAATTCCGACAGGCTTTGAAGCATGCAAATGTCACTAATATTAATAAACTATCGAAGGAACAATTTCTTTCTATTTTCAATAGTTACAAATTGTTTCAGTAAATTAAAGTAATAAAGCGTTCTCTAATTTCACAAGAGAACGCTTTATTCTTCCTAAAAATTTTCAATATTTATTAATAAATCGGTTGTTTTAAAAGTAGGCACCTGTTATTGCAATAAAATTAGCCTAATTGAGAGAAGTTTCTATAGAATTTTTCATATACTTAACGATTTGTATATTATTTATATAATTGGCTGGTATTGAACGTTTGTCTAAAATCTTTTTCACTTCATCTGCAGTTGAACCTGCATATTCTCCATATGTTGCAATAACAAATAGATATTTGCAATTAAAAATAGAGCGTTCTAAAAAATCTCTAATATATGGCGGGATATTAACGTGAAAAACCGGGAATACAATACCTATCCTCTCGTCTGAGAACTCATATTTATTCTCTTTTATCATTTGTGGGATGGATATTAGTTTTCCACCAAGTCTTTTCGCAACATAAAGACTGTTTCCTGTTGCGGTAAAATACAAAATTGTCATTTCTGCTACCTCTCTTTAACTAATTAGGATTCAAAATTGATTTTTGATGCAGTTACACTTGCATCGGGTTTGAATTGTTATCTAGGTGTCATCATAATGAGTATTATACTTAAGAAAATTCAAAATGTAAGTACGCACATTTGTGACGTATACTATCCCAACGGATAGTGTAAAGGATGAACTAGATTTTGTTTAAACGTTAAATTTCTCAATTCCCTGTACAAATCTATCTTTATCCTCATCTCTCATTAATGGAATAACTGTAACACAGGATACATTCCTCATTTTTTACAGTGGCAATAATCAGTCTACTATGTTCAACTTCTATGAGAAAATATACTTCGTTTGGCTCTTTTTAACGAACAATACAAGAAAAATATCCTAATTATCTGTTGCTTTTTTACTACAAAACAATCGATTAGTACATTATTACCATACCTATTTAGCACCAAGGCAAGCAATTCTACAAATCACAATATAATCTGATTTATCACCCTATATCTAAATACTATTGTTGAACTTCAGTTTCTCTTATCTTAACCTTCCTTTCTGCTGTATTTGAGACGTCATAACCTCTTGAACATTTTCAAATTCTTTACTTATGACATATTCATCAAATACTTCAGTCCCATATTTAGAATCTGGTTCTGCAACGACAGAAACCACCTGCTCAATCCTCCTGTTATATACAGAGGGCTACTGGAAGAACAACTTCTGGCAGCATAACAATCAAAGGAAATTTAGTGAGTTTATACGACTACACTTTTCTTGACAATTCCAAAGTATAGATAATAAAAACCGCTATGCGGCAAACTCAAAAGGTCTTCACATAGCGATTATATCTAATAAAAATTCATTAATTTTTTTACATTTTCAACAACCAGAATGTATCATTAACACTTTTACATCCTTATTGCATAACTCAAAAATTACATAACTTCCAATTCTCTCATCAACTGTTCCCATTCATTAAAATAATTACCCTGACACCTTTTAACATCATCAATTGATTTTTGTATTTCCGTCAGTACTATATAATCAGAAGAATTGTTTGGTTCAGAAATGATTTTATTCAATCTTTCTAATTCTTCATCATATTGATTTATTAACACTTCAAGCTTTTCAATTCGTTTCTCCTTCTTAACCTTCTCCTTCTCAATGGAGTTACGATCGCCTTTTACTGTGTTATTTTTCTCTACTTTCTGCTCAACTTTAATGTTATTAAATGGCTTTTCAGAATTCATCCTTTTTTTCTCGTACTCACCATAAGTAGATTGTACAAACTCTACACCATCCTTATCAAAAACAAGTAATCTGTCAGCAATCTTATTAGTAAAATATCTATCATGTGACACAAAAATAATTGTACCTTGATAACTGCATAAGATATTCTCTAAATTCTCTTTTCCAATAATATCCATGTGGTTTGTCGGTTCATCTAAGATTAAAACATTAGGACGTTTATATAATAATTTACATAATGTCAATCTAACCTTTTCTCCACCTGACAAAGAGGACACCGGTCTAAAAACATCATCTCCACTAAACTGAAATGAGCCAAGAGCAGTTCTGACCTCTGTGTCATTTAGCTCAGGGTATTCGCTTTGAAAAATTTCGAATAGTGTATCATCTCCACTGATTTGAGCAAGCTGTTGGTCAAAATAGCTAATTTCAACATTGTATCCGAATTTAAAATCTCCAGACAATGCTGCCACACCACCCATAAGTGTTTTAAGCAACGTGGATTTACCAATACCATTACTCCCAACAATTCCAAGCTTCTGTCCCCTTTCAAGGTTGAAATTAACCTTTGCAAGAGGAGTATCATAGCCTATCACAAGTTCTGAAGCACTTAATACTTGCCTTGAACTACTGATTCTCGGTTGAAATTTAGACATATAAGTTTTTGTATCGTATTGGTCTGGTGCATTTAATATTTGCATACGCTGTAATAATTTAATTTTAGATTGCACCATTTTAGCTTTCGTAGGTTTATAACGAAAACGTTCAATCAAGCGTGTAATCCTTTCAATTTCTATCTGTTGCAAATCGTAATCTTTTTGCTGTTTGATATGATTTTCTCGTTTTTGCTCCTCAAAGGCTGAATAATTACCTTTATAACATTTGGTCTCTCCCCATTCGATTTCATAAACCTTATCCACAATTCGATTAAGAAACATTCTATCATGGGAAATAATAACCAATGTAGATTTATAACTTCTCAAATAACTCTCCAACCATTGTATTGTTTCTATATCAAGGTGGTTAGTAGGTTCATCAAGTAATAGAATGTCTGGCTTTGTTAAAAGTATTTTTATAAAAGCTATCTTAGTTCGCTGACCACCTGAAAATTCAGAAATGGGTTTTTTATCATCTGCTTCAGTAAAACCCATACTACGAATCATCGTTTCATATTCTTTTTGGTAGGTTAGACCTCCAAGAGCCATATACCTTTCACTGATATCAGAGTATTCATTGATGATTTTATCATCATATTGATTCTCCATTTTATCTATCAGCTGTTTCATCTTGTTTTCCATATCAATAAGCGTCTTAAATACCGTACGGACTTCATCCACCATTGATATACTTTCATCTTCAAAAGGCATCTGTCTTAAATAGCTAATATAAGGGTTACCGGTCTTTATTACTTGAAACTCACTTTCACCAGTTCCTTCTTCTAATTCAATTTCGCCTATAATAGCTTTTAGCAAGGTTGTTTTTCCACATCCATTTCTACCAACAATAGCAATCTTTTCATTATCATTGATTTCAATACCGATGTTTTCCAACACCATATTACCATCATAGTAAACGGCACCATTAATTATTTTGTATTGCATTTTCATATCCTCCTTTGCGTTAGTACTAGCAATTGCAAAGGTGGCTTTGGACAATAATTATTCTACTCCATGTAAAGCTTGTCACAGCCACCTATACATGGAGTTCTTTAAATGTTACTATAGTTGTAGATTTCATTTGCTTCTACCTCCTATCGATTATTAATATAATTCAATTGCCACCTTATTGTACCAAGTCGCTAGCGCAATGGCTAGCCTAAGTTTTAGCTTACACCCTTTCTGGTAAAAGTAAAGTAACTGATCTGTTATCTCATCTGGCACCAGATTCCCGATAAACCCTGCTGTTCCCGTCAACAGAAACCGCAGCCACACTGGAAAAAGATACAAAAGGATTGCCGCAATTGATTCTTTGCATTAGCCATCAGCTTTACAAATCACTCTTTCTATATTCAAAAGGCGTTTTTCCTGTTTCTTTTTTAAACACGGATGTGAAGTAACTTTGTGAGTTAAATATAAGATATTCACTAATTTCTGATATTGACTGATTCGTATATACCAATAGAAATTTGGCATATGCTATTTTCTCCTTCTTAATGTATGCACCAACAGTCATACCTATATCTATCTTGAATTTACGCATGAAGTGATACTGACTTAGACCAATTTCTGTGCATATTGACTGAATGGTGAGCTGACGGTTGATATTTCTTTTAATCATCCTGACTGCTTTTGCTATGTCTGAAGAGACACCAGATACTCTATAATCTGCAGTACTTAAAGCGAAATGCTCCAAAATACTGTTATACATAGCAACGGACTCTTCTCTTTTTCTCAGAGAACTAAAGCGATTTCCGTAATAGCTACTGATTGCACCTGACATTTCAATAGGAAGACCGCCAGCAATAGCATAGTACATCGATAGATACAGACAGAATGTCAGCATGGATTTTGTTGATTGTTCATTATTACAAAATTCAAAAAGTGCATTAAGGTAATCTTGATCCCGGTTCAGCTGTTTAAGTGTAGTTATATCACCATTTTGGACAAGCTCAAGTCTTGTTCGTAAGTCCTGATAACTTTGTTCAATCGTCCGCTTTGAAAGCTCAGACGTTTGTAGTCCCATGATATCAGTCGAAAAAAATTGTACCAGTTTATTCACTAAACTCTCAATAGAAAAAGATAAATTCTTATCTAATGCAAAGTAATACATCATCACACATATTTCACTAAACTTTCTGATATCGAGCACAGTCCATTCATTGTCATTGCTTCCCTGATAAATCATCAATGGGTTAATGTTCTCTACCATCACTGGACCAATCTGAACGTACATTGCTTTATCATCAGATTCAAATGTGCATCGGACAGCACCAAGAGGATGAACTCCGATTCTGAATCCTGGTAAATCTTCAATCCAATATTGGCTCATATCATAATCAATAGGAAACAAATTCTTGTCAACTTCAATATTACCAAGAGCTATGTTTATATTCTTGTCATCTTTTATTAGAACTGAAATTTTATAGGTTGAGTGAAATACCTGTGCGAGATGGCAGATTTCTTTTATTCTTTCTTTCTTCATAGTTTTGACAACCCTTGTCTGTACCTTTCAAAAGTATTTTATAATATAGTATAACATATTTTGAAAAGGGATATATCGAGATTAAAAAGTGCTAGCGCACCAGTCGGTAGCGTCAGCACTTCTGTTGAAAACTTTAAATAGAATGTGAAGCATTATATCCACTCAGCACGGCGCCACTTATTTTGGCCTCTCCACTTGCATCGCCGATTACGATAGTTGGATACCCTGCAGTTTTAATTTCTTTTACAAGTTCAAGTCCGAATGGTTTCACGCCAAGTGATGCGACAACGTGGTTACAGTTAAATTGCTTGATTTCACCTTCTTGAACATATTCAATATGGTCTTTGGTAACTTTCGTTACTTTAGCGTTCAGATTGATTGTAACGTGAAATTCCTGTAATTCAGCCATAAGTTCTGCAATTGTTCCAGAACCAGTTGCAAACATGCTGGCCATTTCAAAAATCTGAACATTGCAATTCTTTTCTTTTGACAGATATACTGCAGTTTCACAACCTACATCTCCACCGCCGAGTATTCCCACCGTGCTGCCTTCCGGAATCTTTACAGAATCATCTAATACAGACCATGTGCTTACTGTTGATTCAATTCCTTCGATCGGTGGTACGCTAGGACGAACGCCTGTGGCAGCGATTACTTTATCCGGGTTAATCTTTTGAATCTCATCAAGTGTGGCACAAGTACCAAGCCTTACATCTACGCCAAGCCTTGTAAGCTCATTTTCGTACCACTCAGTAATTCCCTTCAATCGGTACTTTTCAGGCGGTACGTGTGCAATATTCAACTGTCCACCAAGCCTGTCCTCTTTTTCAAAAAGAGTTACTTTATGTCCTCGTTCTGAAGCCGTTACCGCAGCTTGCATACCTCCAGGTCCTCCACCAATTACAACAATATTTTTGGATGCTTGAGGCTTTGTGTCGTATACCTTCAAAATCTCCACACCCGCTGTCGGATTCAACACACATCTAACTGGACGCCCGCCCAAAGTAATGTTATTGATACAGCCCTCCATACAGGAGACGCACTTGAGGATTTCTTTTTCCCTACCCTCCTCAGCTTTCTGCGGCCAATACGGATCGCAAATCAACTGACGACCAAGAGAAACATAATCCGCTTTGCCTTCAGCCAGAACATTTTCACAAAATTGCGGTTCTCTGAGATTTCCAACACACATGACAGGAACAGAAACTGCTTTTTTTATCCTTGCAGCATATTCCACTTTAGTACCTTGTGGACGTATGTATGCCTCGCACTGCCTAGAACTATCGGCTGAAGTACCATAGCTTACATCAAGGAAGTCAGCGCCTGCTTTTTCAAATGTTTGTGCAATGGTAATGCACTCATCATCTGTCAAACCGCGACTGGTATTTTCTTTTCCTGGAATGCGCACACCGACGATGAAGTCCTTACCAACTGCCTGACGAATGCCTGAAATAATTTCAACTCCAAAACGCATTCTGTTCTCAAGACTTTGGCATCCGTATTCATCGTCACGGAAGTTTGCATCACGTGAAAGGAACTGATTGATTAGATATCCATGAGCCGCATGTACCTCGACGCCATCACAACCTGCGTCCTTGCAATTAATCGCAGCCTGTATAAACTTTTGTACAATTTTCTTAATTTCATCAGTTGTTAATGTGTGAAGCGTATCCTTATCCTCTGCATGGTAATAGCGAATCGGGAGATGTTCTATAGGAGCGTCCGCGCTGGGACAAACAGGACTCAACCCTCCAGTAGTAGACAACTGTGCCTGTGCCCCGGCATGATGAATCTGCGGAATCAAAAGTGCTCCATACGATTGAACTCCCCTAGCAAGAGTTGCCAGAGCGGCAATATGTTTTCTGTCCTCAATGGACTCTGGAACACCAGTAGGATTACCGACCGGAAAATCTACGATAACGCCTCCTGTGATTATAATCCCCGCGCCACCTTTGGCACGTTCAAGATAATAGGTTATAATGTTTTCACTCATGGAGCCGTCAGGGTTGGCTAAGTTTGTGTCCATAGGCGACATTACGATGCGATTTTTAACACGTTTTCCCCGAAGATAGTCTTCTGTAAATAGATGCGAGTATTTCGTCATAATTTTATCTCTCCTTCCATACTTATGCGTTCAATTAACTTTGATAAAAATTTATCAATGCAAATAGTCTATCAGTATAAATAAAATTTGTATATCGTAATACTGCTAAATCTGTTGTTTTACTGCTAAAATTTATTTAGTTAATCATTGTTAATCATTAGGTTTCAATAATTTTTTAACAGTGTTCTGATGTACATATTAGGTAAGAAAGCATAAAAAAACCGATTTATTCAATGTCATTTAGCCTGGCAATCACATTTTCAACATGTTATCTGCATCTTTAAACTGATGGAAGTACTCCTTCATCACCGTTTTGTTTCTTTAGAAGAGAGATTAGTTTCCGTTTCCTGCTGTTTCACTCTATTTCCTACTGTTTTTTCTTCGATATCCTCAGCCTGATGCTGACTTTTCTCTTTTACCTGTTCATACTCCCTTACTATCTCTGTATAAAGCTTTTCACGAAATTCCTTGGTAACTGGATAACAAACATCCTGATACATCGGTTTTCCTTGCTCATCTATCTGCTTCGTTTTATAAGCCGGCATCGAAACAAAAATATTTTCCTTTCCCTGAAGAATGTTTACATTATTTACAATAAAACTTTCCTCAATATAGATTCTGGCAAGTCCCTTGATGTTACTTCCATCTCTTTCATATGGAGATACCGTAACTGAAAATTCTGGCATCTCTACAACACTCTTCATCCCTTTACCACTGTCTTGTACCTGCTCTGGTGCAAGTGATCGTTCATATGCTTCAAGAATATTTGTATAAAGTTCTTCACGAAATTCTGCCGTGATTGGATTACAGACATCCTTATAGATGGTTGCACCACTCTCGTCTTTTTCACTAGATTTATATCTAGGCATGGATACAAAAAGTTGATCTTTATCTGCGTTCTCAAGGATTGCGATATTGGTAATCTTAAAACTGTCTCCAAATACCACAGTTGCAAATCCTTTGATATTGCTTCCTTCTTTTCTATTAATGCTGTTCACCTTAATTGAATATTTGGTTCTGTTGCAAAGTTTTAAATCTACTATCAAATAAGGTAGAATAATAGAAAAAGATAGCAGGAGGAATGAAGATGAATCATTTTAAAGGAAAGCAATTTCAGCAGGATGTGATTATTGTAGCCGTGGGCTACTATCTTCGTTATAACCTTAGCTATCGTGAAGTTCAAGAAATCTTATATGATCGTGGCATTAACGTTTCTCATACGACGATTTATCGTTGGGTGCAAGAATATGGCAAACTACTCTATCAAATTTGGAAAAAGAAAAATAAAAAATCCTTTTATTCCTGGAAAATGGATGAAACGTACATCAAAATTAAAGGAAAATGGCATTATTTGTATCGAGCCATCGATGCAGATGGTTTAACCTTGGATATTTGGTTACGTAAAAAACGGGACACACAAGCAGCCTATGCTTTTCTTAAGCGGTTAGTGAAGCAGTTTGATGAACCGAAGGTTGTAGTCACAGATAAAGCCCCCTCTATTACAAGTGCCTTTAAGAAACTAAAAGAATACGGCTTTTATCAAGGGACAGAACATCGTACCATTAAATACCTGAATAATTTGATTGAACAAGACCATCGTCCAGTAAAGAGACGCAATAAATTCTATCGAAGTTTACGCACTGCCTCACCCACGATTAAAGGTATGGAAGCCATCCGAGGATTATATAAGAAAACCCGAAAAGAAGGCACTCTCTTCGGGTTTTCGGTCTGTACTGAAATCAAGGTATTATTGGGAATCCCAGCTTAAATCATAGATACCGTAAGGGATTTTATTCTTTATTTAAAACTTTGCAACAGAACCGGATAATCAATAGTATTATATAAAAGTATCAATCACATACGAGTGATACTTTGGGAAAAAAATAAAATAGTCCAATTTACTTGACCGTGTACTATGGTACACGGTTTATAATATTCATGGGGTGAAATAAGATGATTTATCGCATTAGTGAGTTTGCAGATAAATGTGGAGTTAATAAAGAAACGATCAGATATTACGAGCGAAAAAATTTATTACAAGAACCTCACCGAACGGAAGCTGGTTATCGGATATATTCATATGATGACGTTAAGCGTGTTGGGTTTATTAAACGAATACAGGAACTTGGTTTTTCTTTAAGCGAGATTTATAAATTACTTGGTGTTGTAGATAAAGATGAAGTTCGTTGTCAAGATATGTTCGAATTTATTTCTAAAAAACAAAAGGAAGCGCAAAAACAAATAGAGGATTTAAAACGAATTGAAATGATATACATCTTTCCGAAAAAGTTTGCTTTTTCTCAAAGCATGGCTATAAATAATTGTTGGTCCATTCTTAAGGTCGATAACACTTTTCAATACCGACCCTAATACTGACCCTAATACTGACCTTGATACCGACCCTAATACTGACCCTAATACCGACCTCAATACTGAACAAAAAAAGCCACCTGATTTCAGTGGCCCAATTAATATATTTAAAATCTTTATAAAGGAGGATTCCTCAGATGTATCTGGTTGAGCGAATATCAAGCTTTCTGATTGGCTCGTGGTATATAACGAGTTGGTCATTGAGTTTCAACCTAGTTTGATACATTTGATTGGAGCATAATTTAATTTCATATTCTCAAAAGATGAGAAAAATTTATATTATCCCAAAAATTTCGTAATACTATCTGCAACATTTTGAATTTGTTCAGGAATGTTTTCGGTTATACCTCCTGCAACATTTTGAATCTGTTCGGGAATGTTTTCGGTTATACCTCCTGCAACATTTTGAATCTGTTCGGGAATGTTTTCGGTTATACCTCCTGCAACATTTTGAATTTGTTCAGGAATATTTTCGGTTATACCTCCTGCAACATTTTGAATTTGTTCAGGAATGTTTTCGGTTATACCTCCTGCAACATTTTGAATCTGTTCGGGAATGTTTTCGGTTATACCTCCTGCAACATTTTGAATCTGTTCGGGAATGTTTTCGGTTATACCTCCTGCAACATTTTGAATCTGTTCGGGAATGTTTTCGGTTATACCTCCTGCAACATTTTGAATTTGTTCAGGAATATTTTCGGTTATATTCCCCAAAATTTCTTGTGCTTGTTCAGTTAAGTTTTGAAATATATTTTTAAACATTTATAGCTCTCCTTCTATATCTTTTTTATTTGGCAATAATAATCTCAATGAATTTAGCAGAACAACCAGCGTACTTCCCTCATGCAATGTTATGCTTAGTACCACCGAGGTATTTTTCCATAGACTAATATACACTAAAAATAGAACAACTAATAAAGCAAATATTATATTTTGAGTTACAATATTTTTTAATCTTTTAGAAGTTTTATGTGCACTCACAAAATTACCAAGGTCATTATTCATTAATACTACATCTGCAGTTTCTATAGCTACATCCGTGCCATCTCCCATCGCAATACCTACATCTGCTACAGCAAGTGCTGGTGCATCATTCACACCATCTCCGATCATCGCGGTTGGACCATATTTTTCTTTATTTTCATTTATTATTTTTGCCTTTTCATCAGGCATTACATTTGCCTGCACATCTCTTACGCCTAACTGTTTCCCAATTGCCTTTCCCGTTAATACTGCATCACCAGTTATCATAATAGTCTTTATTTGATTCTTATTTAAATATTGAATTGCCGAAATTGCAGTCTTTTGAGGAGTATCTTGAATTGCTATTAAGCCTTCGACTTTATCGTTAACAGCAATAAATACTACCGTTTTTCCTTCATTTTCAAAGTTTTCCTGTTTTTCAATCCATTCTTGACTTACCATTTTAAATGCACTTGGTTTAGCAATTCGATAGCTTTCTCCTTGATAGGTTGCGCTCAATCCTGTCCCAAGTTCATTTTCAACTTTTATATCGTAGTCAACTTTTTGAGTTTCAAATTTATTAACTATAGCATTTGCTAATGGGTGATTACTTTGCTTTTCCATTGCTACTAATGTATTTCTAAAGGATTCACCATCAAGTTCGGGATTAAAATAGAAATCTACTACTTTTGGTTTTCCTTCTGTCAATGTTCCTGTTTTATCAAAAGCGACAGCTTTTAAATTAATTAAATTTGAAAGAAAATTACCACCTTTAAATAGTATTCCTTGTTTTGCTAAAGATGATATTCCAGCTAATGTTGCAGGAATTGCAGCAACAGCTAATGCACATGGTGAAGCAGAGACTAGAAAGACTAAACTTCTTGAAATTGTTTCCGTTAATGTCCAGCCTAAAAACATTGGAGAAAATATAATTAAAGCTAAAAATATTACTAATACTCCGTTGACATAGTGTGGTTCAAAACGTTTTATGAAATCGGCAGTTGGTGAAAGGTTATTTTGTGACTCTTCAACCATAGTTAATATTTTAGAAAATACTGTATCCTTGCTATCCTTGGATACTCTCATAGTGAATGTACCTGTACCATTAATGGTTGAACCAAAAACAATATCACCAACATTTTTTTCTCGAGGAATACTTTCACCATTTATGGTTGACTCATCAATGCTTGTTGAACCATTAAGTATGATACCATCAGTTGGAACTTGCGCTCCATTCAAAACTTGAAGTCTATCACCTATTTTTAATTTATCAATCGAAACTACTTCTATATTTCCCTCATTATTAATTAAACGAGCTTCCTTAGGATTTAGTTCTATTAGTTTAGTAATTTCCCGTTTACTTTTTCCCTCAACATATTCTTCAAGAAAGTGTGCCCCTGCGAATATAAAGATTAGTAGAGCAGCTTCAACGGCTTCTCCTAAGAAAATTGCACCTATTGCGGCAAGTGTCATTAAAATATGCGTATTAGGAGTAAATCTTTTCTTTTTGACTGTCTCTTTTATGGTATCATCTATCCCTTCAAGCATTACATGATATCCCGATAAAATAGTTGCTATTATGCTAATTAAAACTCTGACTGTACTTGATATTGGGAGTAATAATCCGATGATAAAAATTATTATTCCGATAAAATATAAGCGTAATGCTCTCTTTTCTTTTAAAGCTGTAATTAAGCTTTTCATATTAGATACCTCTTCTAAATGATATAAATATTTTTATATGTTATACTGATATTATAAACTATACCTTTACGGTAAGGTCAAGGAGAAAGAATGGAAAATAAAAATTATTTGACTATAGGAAAACTTAGCAGCTATTCTGGTATACATATCAAGGCTTTAAGATATTATGAGTCTATCGGCATTTTACATCCAGCATTAATTGATGCTAATAATGGTTACCGCTATTACTCTCATGCACATATTCCATATGTGAAAATTATAAAATTATGTGCTGATTATGGAATTCCTCTAGGGACTTTTAACGACTTTATTAAGTCCGAAACTGAGATCAATTTGATCGAAATCATTAGAAAAGCTAGTAACATATTAGAATTAAAAGAAAAGCAATTAAAAGAGGATAAGCAATTTTTAGAATATATACAAAATGAAATAAGCTTATCTCAAAAACTAGACTCATCAATTAATGTTGATTTAGAGCAAACTCATGAGGATTTTATCTTGATACCTTTCGATGATGTATTTTTTTCAAATAAGTACTATGATACAATTAATAAAACTATCTCTATGTTGAAGGATTTAGAAATAGAATTTTTTAACCGAATTGGGTGTTATTATTCACTCCAGTATGGTAACTACGATAAATTTCTTGCCTTAAAAGTTCGGGGCCACTCATCAAAGTTAAAAAACATAAAAATTTTGCATATTGATCATGTCTGTGTTCAAGCACAACATATTGAACCTGATAAGATAACGGATGAATTAATTAGACTTAAAAAACTTAAGCAAAATTCTATATTAATTCTGGAAACTTACGAAAATCCGTACAACTTTTCAACGCCACATCTGGAATTAAGGATATTATTAAATTAATTGGCAGTTATCTAAAAATACAATACTAGATATGTATCTAGTATTGTATTTTTTAATTTGGGAGTAGGAATACTACATTTTCTGGGCTAATATTTGTTCTAACATTTCCCCAAGGAAATGTCCCACCATATCCAGCTTCTTGAACGTTAAATGTTCCATCTGGGTTCACCCCAGTTACTACTGCCACATGACCATATGGTGAGGTTCGAGCTGTAGTAGACGTTCCATATCCTGTAAAATGGTCAGTAAATCCTGAAGCAATAACTCCTGGAGCCAAATTTGTTCGACGCAAGACTCCTTGACTCACACCATTTGTTCCCCAATAACCTCCATTACCATTTACTATGTTTGCTATATATATTCCTTTAGCGGCAAAGTACTGCCAAACAAAATCGGTACAGCCTCCGCCTGCATAAGGATGGTTCTGTTGCAAAGTTCCCCATAACACCTGATTTATTGTAAAATGTAATAAAAAAGAATGCGAGGACAATAGATGAATCATTTTAAGGGCAAACAATTCCAAAAAGACGTGATTATTATCTCTGTTGGGTATTATCTTCGCTATAATTTGAGTTATCGTGATGTTCAAGAGATGTTATATGATCGTGGCATTAACGTTTCTCACACAACAATTTACCGTTGGGTTCAAGAATATGGTAAGCTGATCTATCAAATCTGGAAAAAGAAAAATAGACAGTCCTTTTATTCGTGGAAAATGGACGAAACTTATATTAAAATTAAAGGGAAGTGGCATTATCTCTATCGTGCAATCGACTCAGAAGGCATGACACTGGATATTTGGCTAAGACGAAAGAGAAATACTCAGTCTGCTTATGCTTTCTTTAAACGACTATACAAGCAGTTTGGGGAACCGAAAGTTATCGTGACAGATAAAGCACCATCAATTGCTAGTGCTTTTAGGAAGTTACAAAAGCAGGGGCTATACAGCGAAACTGAGCACCGGACAGTCAAGTATCTCAATAACTTAATTGAGCAAGATCATAGACCTGTTAAACGTCGAAATAAACTTTATCAAAGTCTTCGTACTGCATCAACTACGATTAAGGGCATAGAAGCATTGAGAGGCATATACAAAAAGAACCGAAGAAATGGAACGCTCTTCGGCTTTTCGGCATCTACTGAAATTAAAGTTTTGATGGGTATACCAGCATAGTCAAAGTATCAGAATGGGACTTTTGTACTCAGTATTGAAACTTTGCAACAGAACCCATTTTTGCGTTTGACTTGTAAGAACAGGATTGAATGAAGCCATACTGTTCGCATATTTTTAGTGGATGAACAAACAAAATACGAGAGATTTTTTGTTCGTTTATCCATGGTTTTAGAAAAAAGAGGGACGATTTCGGAAGAAGAAAATCGTCTCTTTTTTTCTTCTTTTTGTATGACAAAAAGAAAGATCTTTTGCCCATTTTATAAAAATAAAATGGGTAGGTGGCGTTTGCGTAAAGCAAATCGACACAATCCAAAGGGAATAAAAGGGGAAAGTGAAACTTCCCCCTTTTCAAGCCACATTGTAATATAAGAACGAAGTGCTTTGTATTACAATGTGATAGCTTGCAGTATTTATGGTTTTATATAGTCTATTTTGTTATAATGATTGTAACCGAATAGGGCGCAATGCTTATTACAAAATCAATGACAAAGGGCGATTGAGGAATGAGCGCTGGGGCATTTTATCTTTGAGGAGGCTATTTATGGATCAGAAAGAAGTATCACAAAATCAAACAAAGTACATTCAATTTAGATTATCTGAAGAACAATACAATAAGCTGAAAATTTCAGGAGAAACATATGGACTCTCTCCGAATCTTTATGCGAAAAAATTAGCACAAAAATCTCATTTAAAAAAACCTTATCTCGAACATGACCAAGCGAAATCTTTATTATTAGAACTCTCAAAACAAGGAACCAATTTAAATCAAATCGCCAAGAAACTCAATCAATTCGATCGGATGGACAACCAAGATAAAGAGCTGATCGAGGCTTTACGCTATACATACGGAGTACTCGCTCAAGCTCAAAAAGGGTATCAAGAGTTATGGCAACAATTGCAAAAATAAGCAATGGCGCAAGTGCAGCGAGCGCCCTTAATTATGCTTTAGGTCAAGACAGACCTATGCATGAAAAAACTGAACAGTGGCTACAAGACCATCAATTGGAACGTCCTGTGGAGCTGACAAATTGTCGGGCAGTTGCCGTGGGTGGAACCAACGGGATTGATCCCTTTATCGCCAAAGAACAATTTGATGTCATTCGACAACTTCATAACCAAACCAAAGAATCCAATCAAGTCTTGCGTATTACCCAATCTTTCGCCTTGGATGAACTGAATCCGAAAGTTCAAAAAGACTGGCAAAAAGCCAATGATTTAGGCGTTGAATTAGCAGAAAATCTCTATCCTAACCATCAAAGTGCTGTGTATACGCATTTAGACGGAAAAAATCACGTCTTACACAACCACATCATTGTCAATAAGGTCAATTTAGAGACAGGAAAGAAATTAAGAGAACAAAAAGGAGAAAGCGTTCAACGAGCACGAGAAATGAATGATCGACTCGCTTCTCGAGAAAACTGGCACATTTTAGAGCCACCAAAAGAGCGCCAAACAGAGACAGAAAAAGAACTAATCGCCAAAAATGAGTATTCCTACATGGATGATTTGAGAGAAAGAATCAATAAATCGCTTCAAGATGTCTCTGTGAGCTCATATGAGACGTTTAAAGAGCGCTTATCCGATAATGGTGTAATTCTATCAGAAAGAGGCCAAACGTTCTCATACGCCTTTTTAGACGCCAATAACAAGCAAAGACGAGCACGAGAGACCCGATTGGGTTCTGATTTTGGAAGGGAGACCATTTTACATGAGTTGGAAAACCGAGCAAGACAAAACGAATTTAGCGCTGTTGAACAACGAGAACCAGCGATTACTCCGCTTGAGCGAGACACTCAACAAAGAGAATCAGAAATTGTTAGCCTTGAACAAGCAATTGAACCAAGAAAATCAGAAGCTCTCAAGCGAGAATCAAAAATTAATCGATTTATTGACACAATCAAACAGTTTGCAGGACGAGTACCAGAACTTACTCAACGCGTTACAAGAAAATTAAATCAAACAAAAGAGAAAATCCTCGATGATTTTGAACGTCGCTTTTCAAAGGACATGAAAAATTACGAGCAAGAACAACAGAAAAGCCTAGAAAAACAAGCGAATAGAGACTTACAGTCTGAAAAGAAACCAACAAAAGATCATGATCGGGGGATGAGTCGATGAATAAAGATGAACAACTCGTTGTTCAAGTATTAAATGCTTATAAAAATGGCAAAATTGATTTCAGTAACGTTCCAGAACTAGACCGCTTAGTCCGTCAAGAAGTTAATAAAGACTTTCGGGACTACCAAGAAAAAATAGAAGCTGTTGCGAATCAAAAAATTGAGTCTGCCATTCAAGAACAACTCCATCGTTTAGAGGCAGAAAGTTTAAAAGCAGACATGCTGAAAGACATTCAAGATGAAAAACAAGCATTACTCGCTTTGAAAAAAGAACTGAATGAACAAAAAGAGCAGATAAAAGCAGATCGCAAACGTGAGATTGTCGAACGTTACGGTATTCTGATTGCGAATATTGTCTGCCTGTTCTGTTTCTTAGTTGTCGGTATTCTCATCGGACGATGGATTTATAAAGGGATCTGGGATGGTTGGGGTTTGCATATTTTGTATGACACAGTGATGGAAATACAGCCTAAACATCCTTATGGGGCAGTCATTCTTGGATTAGGTGGTTTTGGTTTAATCGGTGCTGGAATCTATGGCAGTTTTCGATTGATGTATGAAGCTTCAACGACTTGGTTAGATAAACGTCCAAAAATCTTTAAAAGAATCTTTCCGAAAAAATAGAGAGTGAGGTAATCCTGTGGTTTTAGAAAATAAATTAGGCTTAACCAATTCAGCAGAATTAGCCAAACAAGAAGAAATCTTAACGAAAAAAAGAGCCAAAGAATTGTTTGAGTCTGGCAAAATAGAGGATCTGGAAATTGGGACGTTTCAAGGCTTATCTGATATTCATCAGTTTTTATTCCAAGATATTTACGACTTTGCAGGAAAAATTCGAGAAGTGAATATTGCGAAAGGAAACTTTCAATTTGCGCCACGTATTTTTTTAGCGCAAACACTTGAATATATTGATAAATTACCTCAAGAAACATTTGATGAAATTATTGATAAGTACTCGGATATGAATGTGGCGCATCCTTTTAGGGAAGGCAATGGACGAGCCACTCGTATCTGGTTGGATTTAATTCTTAAAAATAAACTACACAAAATCGTCGATTGGAATCAAATTGATAAGGATGAATATTTAAATGCCATGATCCGTAGTACAGTCAGCACCAATGAATTAAAATATTTGATTCAAAAGGCTTTAACCGATGATTTAGGTAAAGAACAATTCTTTAAAGGAATTGATGCGAGTTATTATTACGAGGGATATTATGAAATAAAAACAGAAGATTTATAAATAACCGATACAAACAGACTAATCAAATTCTATATTGATTAGTCTGTTTGCTTACGGGATAATTTTGACTTTTGATTTTAAATTTTTGAAAAAAATAAAAAAAGGCGAAGCCTATATTAATTTATCATATATATTTTAATCTTTTCTTCTTTTGCGTGGTGAAAAAGTCAATGTTTCCGCCAATTATATAAATTATACCAAGACAAAAAACAATGGGTTCTGTTGCGAAGTTTGAAAATCAAACGAGCCCTCTCTGAACTCAGAATATCTTAGGCTGGTATTCCCATTAATACCTTGATTTCAGTAGACACCGAAAAGCCGAAGAGCGTTCCATTTCTTCGGTTCTTTTTATATATTCCTCGAAGGGTCTCCATGCCCTTAATCGTGGAAGAGGCTGTACGGAGACTTTGATAAAATTTATTCCGTCGTTTAATAGGTCGATGGTCTTGTTCTATTAAATTGTTAAGATACTTCACAGTTCGGTGCTCTGTCTTAGTATATAAACCCACACTCTGTAACTTTCTAAAGGCGGAGCCAAGAGAAGGTGCTTTATCGGTCACAATTGCTTTCGGCTTACCAAACGGTTTATGGAGTCGTTTTAAGAAAGCATAGGCTGCTTGCGTATCCCGTTTCTTTCGTAACCAGATATCTAAGGTTAAGCCGTCCGCATCGATGGCTCGATACAAATAATGCCAATGTCCCTTAATTTTGATATAGGTTTCGTCCATTTTCCATGAATAGAAGGATTGTCTATTTTTCTTCTTCCAAAGATAATAGAGGACTTTGCTGTACTCTTGCACCCAACGATAAATCGTAGTATGACAAACATTTATTCCACAATCATATAACAATTCCTGAACTTCACGATAGCTTAGATTGTAACGCAGGTAGTAACCAACAGCGACAATAATGACGTCTTTTTTGAATTGTTTGCCTTTAAAATGATTCATTACTCTGTCCTCTCTGTCTTTTTTCTCAATTTTACACTAAAATAGATTTTTTGGAAAACTTTGCAACAGAACCTTAATTATGTTTGATAAATTAATTGAAGAACTATCCGAACTAATTGACGAAGACGAATTAAACGACTACAAAAAAAGCAAAAGAAGTCGTTGAAAAAATTCCAGAAAATGAAGTCGAAGAATTGTGTTTTACGATTGAAAGTTTGTACGGAGATATTGAAAATTATCCTAGCTATTTCTAAAAAATGGGGATTGGGGCAACGCCACAAAAGTAAAAAGAATCGTCTGAAGCGAGGAACAAACTAAAATGTAAATTTTAGTTGTGACCGAGTGGAAGATGATTACTTTTTAACCTATGTGTATATACACATAGTAAGCTCGCTAAAGACACTAACCCCCTATTTTGAGCTTTTAGAGTTGACAGATATCTGAGAGGTTGACAAGATGAAAAAAATCAAAAATCGTGAAAGAAATATTTTAAAAAGGTTCTTCGTAAATGAAAAAGAAGACGAAAGAATTAAATTGATGATGAGGAAAACTGGTATCACTAATTTTTCTATTTTTGCTAGACGAGCTTGTTGCAATAAAGAGATTTTTACTCTTGATTTTTCAGAGTATAAAAATATTATTTCTGAAATTTCTTCGACAAAATCTGAACTCAAACGTATCGGAAATAATATCAATCAAATTGCTAAACATTTAAACGAAAATAAAAATAATCAGACAAAAGAATGGATGTCTGATTATCAAAATCAATTAGAAAATTTGGAAGAAAAATTCAAGAAGTCGTTCATTTTATTTCGGAGGGGGAGAAAAAATGACAGTTATTTATATGCCAAAACAATCGAACGGAACCGTTCATTCTGCAAAAGATTTAAACCAACTTATTGATTATGTGATGAACCCTGAAAAAACAAATGACTTTGAATATGTTTCCGGTCAAAATATTTTAGATATTCATTCAACTTGTGATGAAATGTTAGCGACTAGAACAATGGCAAACACTTTAAAAAATCAAGCACGAAAAAACGAAAGGTTTGGTTATCATTTTGTCCAATCTTTTTCACCTGATGACCATTTAACACCTGAACAAGTGCATGAAATTGGTTTGAAAACCATGAAAGAATATCTCGGAAGTTCTGCGGAGTTTATTATCGCCACTCATATCGATAAACCACACCTGCATAATCATATTGTTTTAAATGCAACCAACCCCTTGACCTTAAACAAATTTCAACAAAATAAAAATGATTTGGATACTTTAAAAGAAATTTCTGATAACATTTCTAAAGAATATGGCTGTAAAATTATTGTCCGTCCTGAACAAAAACTAGGGAATTCTCACAAAAATTATTTGGTCTATCTTGCTCAAATTTCTTACCGGAAAGAGATTAAAAACAAACTTGAATTTTTGATGAACCATTCTCATACGTGGGAAGATTTTAAAGAAAAAGCAAGTGCCTTAAATTTAAAAGTGGACGATACTAAAAAATATACCACTTATCTTTTAGAGGGAAGCGAACAAACCAAAAAAATTAGAGATAGAAGTTTAAAAAATGATAAATTTTTAAAAGAAAATCTCAAAGAACGGATAGATAAAAATACCATTGGTTATTCAGTTGAGGAAGTCGTGAAACTTTGGAAAGACAAAGAAAGCATTCAAGAAAAAGGACGAGAAAAAGAAATTTCAATTTTGGTAGAAGATTGGCAAATTGAGAAAGAAACTGAAAATTTTTTATACGTAACGATTGATACTGCTTTAGATAAAGAAGCGACAATAAAGATACCTGCACGCTGTGTCGATAAATTAGAAAATGGCGATTATCAAGTCTTTATCAAAAATAAAGACCGATTTTCTTATCTTGATAAGAAAAGTCCGGCAAACAATAAAATCATGTATGGAACAACTGTTGCTAAAAATCTACAACGACAAAGTGGAAATGTCCCTCTTTATTCTGACAATGCCAATATCAAACTCAAACAAGTCTTTCATGAGTTCGATTTTTTGATTAGTCAAGGACTTGGTTTTGATAGAAGTTTTGAAACCATAGGAAAGGACTTAAAAGCCGCCTATCACGAAACAGAAAAGCAATTAGATAAATTAGATACAAAGATTATAGAGTATGTCGAACAAAACAAAAGTTTAGATTATGTAGATACCACTATCAGAGATACAATAAAAAATCTAAAACTTGAACGTGATGATTTAAGAGATACTTTATATAAAGTCGATAAAAACATTCAATACTATCAAAAATCAGAACAGCGATTAGAAGCCTATCAAAAAAATCAAAGTCCAAAACACAAAGCACGTAATGATGATTTTGAAATTTAGTCCGTTGAAAATTCTGATAAGTGAACAATAAAACAAGTCGGATCTAAAATTTTTGGGCTTTAAAATTTAAGACCGGACTTTTTTATTTGAGTTTTTTTAAACTCTATTTTTTACTTTGTAAAAAATAATGCTCCTGTCGTTGAGCAAACCAACGAAAAAGCACTAAAGAAATTGAAAAATGAATTTTTCACTCCCTTTAATGCTTGAATCATCCTATAAGCTCATATTTTGTCTTTTAAGCCCTTTAAAAAGCATTCTGATATAATTTTCTGTAATATCTGACTGAGACAATATTTTAAGAAATTATCGCAAAATTACTTTCAATGTTCTTGAGCGGACTCTATAATGTTGTCCAAAATAATTTTTGACTCTAATAAATTGACTTAACGTCATATGTACAGTAGATAATATATCTGTAGGAAATGCTTTTGTAAAATGTGTTACTTGTCAAGAAGATGGAATCCTCTTAGAATCATTGAATGTAGAATTAAATCAATATGGATAAAGGAAATTTCCAGACAAGAAGATTAGTTGGGAAGACAACCCAAGAATAATTGGAAAAGTAGTTGCTGCATTTACTCCGATTGAAATTAATAATATATTTTAAAAAAAGAAAATTGGGACTCCTTAGAGTCCCTTTTAATTATTTTATATTATATATTTTGTCTTTTGTTCTTTTGCGAAAAAAAAATTCTAGTGTTTGCAAGGGATAACAGGATTATAGTCCTACAAAAAACTGTGCATAGTCCTACAAAAAACTGTGTATAGTCCTACAAAAAACTGTGTATAGTACTACAATTTATTTGTATTTGTAGGTGTTTTGTGTTATTATTTATTTAAATCATAAAAGGAGTGGATTATGCAAGAGATAGCCACAGGAGAAAGAAATAAACAAATACAGGAAATAAGTTCAAGGAAGGTGGCAGAGCATAACGATTTAATTAGCTCAGTTGCAAAAATGGATAAGACACCATTAAAAATCTTTGAGCTAGCTGTTTCATGTATAGATACTGATGCTCCTCCTAAAGATAATACAGTATTCTTGTCAAAAAAGGAATTATTTACTTTTTTTGATGTTTCTGATAATGATAAACATCGTCGTTTTAAGGAAGCTGTTGAAAAAATGCAAGAACAAGCTTTTTTCAGAATAAAGGAGAAAAAGAATAGAGGGTTCAAGTTTAAACGGATAGTACCTATACCTTATGTTGAGTGGAATGATTATAATGATAAAGTTTTGATACGTTTTGATCTAGCTATTATGCCTTATCTCATAGATTTAAAAAATAATTTTACGCAATATGCCATATCAGATATTATGGAACTGAATAGCAAGTACAGTATTATTTTATATAAATGGTTCTCTATGTCTTATAATCAATTTGAGCATTACCAATATAAACCTAATAGAACGAAGAAACAATTGGAAGATTACAAGAATCCTAGGATAATAATTAGTGACTTAAGAGAATTAACAGATACTGTTGATGATTATAGTAGATTTGATAATTTTGAAAAAAGAGTCATAAAAGATGCAATTAAAGAAATAAATTCTTTTACTCATTTTAATGTTGAGTATGAAAAAATAAAAAAAGGACGTTCAATCGATTCAATACAGTTTCATATAGTTAAGAAAGCAAATTGGAAAGATGAGAACTATAAACGTAATGATGTACAAGCACAATTAACTGAAGAACAAAAACAAGCTCAAAATCAGGTTAATTATGCAGTAGCAGTTGCAAATCCTTTTACCATGAAACTTATAAATTCCTCTTTGTTATATGCAACGGATATAGCAAACCAGGACACGATTTTAGAGCTTGCTGAGAGTGTTTATCCGTTATATGATAAACTTGTAAAAGAACTTGGAGAAGATGCTTTAGAAACGCATATGGACTATGTACGAAGAAAGATGGTAGACTATTCAAATGAGAAAAAGAATATCGCCAAGTATTTAAGTATAGCAGCAAAACAATATCTTAATTCAAGGTTGAGTAAACAGCAAATGAAAGAGTAAGGAAGAAGTTAATACAAAAGAAAGAAAAAGGTCGTGCAAAGGTATGACCTTTTTCTTGACTTTATCTTATATAAGTGTTAAGATATAGGTGTGACTTAAGTAATACCTATGGAATACTAAAGTAGTCGAAAGAGGAGAATAAGGTATGCAAGTAATTAGTTTTATGGCAATTAAAGGTGGTGTAGGAAAGACTACAATGGCTTTCCAATTTGCAAAATATTTGCAAGAAAATAATAAAAGTACATTATTAATTGATTTGGATTCACAAAAAAGTTTGACTGGTACATTTGAGACAAAAGATTTTAATTTTAAAGATAAACACAATATTTCAGAAATTCTCAGCAATCCCCAAATTGGAATCATTGCTACTACGGTTGAAAAAAATATTGATGTAATTCCTTCAACTAGTAATTTAGAAGAAATCGCAGATAACTTAGCAACTAAACCTAATAAAGAATTATTGTTATTTATGTGGTTTGTAAAAAATTCAAAAGAACTAAATCAAAAATATGATTATATTATTTTAGACTTACCGCCTGCATGGAATTTATTAACCAAAAATGGTGTGGCAGTTGCGGATAAGGTAATATCACCAATGGAACCAAGTCGTTTTGGATACGAAAGTCATACCAAAGTATTACAAAGCGTTTCAACTTTAAAAAATGAAGTTGTTGATCCTGTCAGTGGTAAATCATATGTTAGCGCAAAAATCTATTTTTTAGGAAATAGAGTTAAACACAATACTAATTCATCTAAAGAATTTTTAGAAGCGTTAAAAAATATAAATGATGTAATTGGAATTGTACCTGAAAAAGAAGCTATTAATACAAGTATGCTTCTTAAAAAGGGAATATTTGATTATTTAGAAGAGACAGGGCAAACTCATACACAAAATAAATTCATTGCATCATTAAAAAAAGTATTCAACCAAATAGAAACAAAGGGGATAGAGTAAAATGGCAAACAAGTTTGAAGATATGACCTTTGATAATAATGATTATCAAGTAGTAAAAAATATTTCGGAAGATAATAACACAAATTTGGGTTGGGAGAAAAAAATCAAAACTAGTTTTTCAATAAAAAAAAGTAATTCAGAAAAACTAGATGAATTAGTAAAAAAATTTAATGCTAAATCAAGGTCAGTAATTATTGACATGCTAATTGAAAAAAGTGAACTATAAAAAGTATTACTAAAGTAATACTTTTATCTTGCTAAGGTGTCCCTTTGGTATTTAATTGGTAAGAACATGATAGTATCCCATAGATTATTCTTTGAATTATGAAAGAGGTTTAAATAGATGATAGTTTAAAAGAGTTAGAAGAATAGTTTATTAATTTAAGTAGGTAGTAAACGAAGAGTAATAGAATTTATAATCAAGGATGATGTTAAGAAAAAGGTATTACTTTACGAATACTTTTATCTTGATAAAGTAATACTGCTTTATGGAACACAGGCAAAAAAGACTAGCAATTTTGCAACTAGTCTTGTCATAGATCAGATTTTACTTTTTATTTTATATTTAAGAAATATTTATAATCTGTTCAATGGATATAAGATAGATTTTATCTGTTGATTTTATTCTCACTTGATTCTTGATAAATTCAGAAACAAAACCATAAATTTCAGTCAATTTATCTTTTGATTGATATTTAACTTTGATTTGGACTTGATTTGAAAAAGACTGATTAAGAAGATGAAGCACTAGATGATGTGGTAATGTTTGAATTACCTTATCATCTTTTTTTTCTTTTTCAAAAGTATTTTGAGCCTCCGTGAGTTCTCCAGTCGCAAATGCGCCCCATTTCATCATCCCTCTATCGTGGTAAGCACGGATGACTTCATAGGGGCTATAGGAACGGTCAACTGACATCTTTTTCCTCCTTGTCTTGACTTGCTGCATGACCTCCAATGAGTTTGTTCCGATAAATGACACGTGACCCCTCGGACAAACTACTTGCCTTTTGTATCGATAGGAAATCGAATGTTTCTCTAATCTCATCAATAGCTTTTTGGAGTGATTCTTGCTTTTCGTTTGAATGATTTTCTTCAACACTTTCAAATAAAGAAAGTTGTTTAACAGAACTATCAGAGAGTTGATTTCCGCTTATTCCTATTTGTCTTATCGCTCCCCCCTGGTACTTTTCACGAAATAAGGAGATTGCGAGGTCTTGCAATTCTTTTGTGTTTTGCGTTGCTTCAATATTGCGAGAAACCTTAACAGAAGAGTATTCAGAAGTAGAAGCAGCACCTGCATAAAGTGAAAGATTGCTTGCTAGTTTTCCGCCCTTTCTCAATCTTATCGCTAAGTTCTCAGCCATTTCTTTAATCACAAGCTCAATTTCTCTTTGCTTATGATAGTCACGTGGCAGAATTTGAGAATTGCTGAAGCTAGTAGATTTTGGAGTATATTTTTCTCTTACGTTGCTTTCATCAATTCCGTTTGCGTGGAAAAAATGTTGAAGTCCAATTGTTCCCAAATTTTGTTTAAGGAGAAGTGGGTCAGCATTCGCAAGCTCTTTGATAGAAGTGATTCCAAGTTTGTTTAATCGTTTCTCAGTTCGCTTTCCAATTCCCCAGAAATCTGTCATCTTAGGAATTGTCCATAGTTTATTAGGGACATCTTCATAACGGATTAGGGCTCTCATATTATCATTGTGCTTGGCATAGTTATCCATTGCAAGTTTGGCAAGCAAGGGGTTGTCTCCCATCCCAACAGTCACATATAGTCCTAGTTTATCTCGAATCTCACGTTGCAAGTCTAAAGCAATTCGATTCATTTGTTCATAACGGTTTTTAATTCCAGGATAAAAGAAATTAAGCGATTCAGTAATATCCAAAAAAGATTCATCAATCGAGTAGGAGTGAATCTCATCAATTGACGTATAATTGGTCAGTATATCTGTCACTTCAATTTTATAGTCCACATAGAGTTGCATTTGTGGAGGAACAATCCACGTGCGTTTCGCCCAAGATTCAATAAAAGCGACATATTGCAAAGTTGGTTCAGTTCGCTGTCCATGAATGTCTGTATGTGTTCGATACCATTGCGGATAATTGAACTTTCGTGTTTCTATAAGAAAAGGTAAATCGCTGGCACGACTGACATTTTTCATACCAAAAACTTTTTTAAAGGTTGGACTAGAGGCAAGCGTTAACCCTTTAGAATGATCTGCTCGACTCATGACACAAAGAGAAGTGGTCAGAGGATTTAAATTTCGCTGAACGCATTCAATTGAAGCATAATTAGACTTGACATCTTGAAAGAGGATGGCACGGCGTGGCTCAAGGGAATAGTCAAAGTATTGATTTAATTTTAATCGTTCCATAGTCTCTCCTAAATCAAAAATATCAGTTTTACTGATATTATTTTTTTTTTTAGAGTGAAAAACAATCGAAATAAACACCAAAACTGATAACTTGGAATATTTAAGGGAAATTCTTAGTCCTTCAACATCCTTCTTATGCTTTTGTTATAATAGAGTTAAGCATATTATCATTTGAAAGAGAACGAGGAGAAAAATTGGATAAATACTTAAGGCGATCCTATCAGAGAATGAATTAAATGTCTTTTGGAGGACAGGCGTTGGCTTGGTTCCTTTCAATAAGGTTATCAGATTTGGTTTTAAAAAAATTGAAAATATCGGTTCTAAAATCAACTAGCCCCATGGGGAATATCTAACAATTTTTGCCAAAATTTATCCAGTTTGTTTAAAAAAAATTGATTATGATAGTATCAAGAAGAAGAGAGGGAGAAATAGATGAATGAATTTTCTGCTATTATTAATTACATTGAGGAACACTTAGAAGATAACATCGATATGAAAAAAATAGAGCAACTTGCTAGAGTTTCTGAGTATAATTTTCAAAAGATTTTTTCTGTTCTTTCTGGTTTAACTTTAGGTGATTATATCAGAAAAAGACGTCTTTCTAAATCACTATATGATTTAAGAGAAACCGATGAAAAAATAATCGATATTGCTTTTAAATATGGTTACAGTTCATCAGAAAGTTATAGCAGAAGCTTTCAACAACTTTTCAATATCTCTCCTTCTAAGGCACGTAAAGAACAACATGAGTTAACTATTTTCCCTAAGTTGTCTATTCGTGTCCAAATAAAAGGAGGCATTCAAATGAATTATTTAATTACAAACAAACCAGAAATGATGATCACGGGTATTAAAGAAAGTTATCCTAATATCACAGTCGGACAAGCTAGCATTCCTAAGTTTTGGGATAGATTTAATGAATCTGATTTATTTAATCAAGTAATTAATGAAAAATCAGAGCACTCACCTAATACTATTTTAGGTATTTGTTTACCTCGAGAAGGTGAGGCGTATGATTATTTTATTGGGGTCTACACTGATGAAAAAACAACTGCTGATAAGCTAGAAACAATTACACTTCCTGCTTCTGACTGGGCAGTATTTAAAGCTGTCGGTAAAGTCCCTGAAGCTATTCATCAAACGTATCAAGATATTTATGAATCTTTCTTTCCAAGTACCACTTACACTCAAAAAAAGGCTCCGGATTTTGAATCTTACCCACTTGATCTTAACCCAATGTCAGAAAATCATATAACAGAAATTTGGATTCCTATTCATAAGAATAATTAAGGGTCTAAAATTATATAATCGCCCCTTAGAAATACAATAAAAACAGCCCCTATTATCTAACACTTAGATAATAGGGGCTGTTTTCTTATTTTTTATCAATATAACCCGTCCAAGGAATATACAAAAAGAACTGAAGAAATGGAATGCTTTTCGGATTTTCAGTTTCTACTGAAATCAAAATATTAATGGGAATACCTGCTTAAATTGACGGTTGGTCAGAGATAGTGTTTTTGAGTTTCAGACTTTGCAACAGAACCTCTTATATTTATTTCAAAGTAAATAACCTAACCCAATAGATAGAATTAAAGTAAATCCCAAAAAGCTAATAATGGAAAAAGAGAAAAGAAAAAATATTATTATTTTTTCTAATTTATTATCAACTGAATAATATAGTCTACCACAACATATTATTGATAAAATAGGTATACCAAGAAATATCAAACAGTCAGATATAGGATTAGATGGTACTAAGTCAGAAAAGAACATGTAAGAACTTTTCAGAATATTCAAAGGGGTTATAAAAAATCCTGATGAGAAGACAAGCCAAAACAATATAAGTGTTGGGATAAGGTATAAAAAATTTAAAAGTTTTTTCATGGTTAATATTTCCCCAATAGATAAGGTTTATATTGATTTGAAAACACATTTGGCAAATTAGTCGGAGGTAATATCATTGATGGACTTACCAATGAAATAACTGGCAAATTACCAGAACCATTATAATACGCTTGATAGACTAATTTGGAACAATAATTAGGGTTTTTTGTTCTAATGTAATGATTAATCTTATAGTCTATATGAATATTTTTAATTGCCCTTTTTTCATAAGATATTCTTACAGCTCTCTTGAATCATTTCATGTATTGTCAGTGGATATAATAATAATCTATATTAATTTTCAAACCAAGGGAGGTCCGTTGATAATTTAGAAGCGAATGCTTTGTAGTCATTACGATCTTCTAAACGACGAAGACGCCTTTCTTCATAACCAGAACAAACCAATTTTTCTTCTTGAGTTTCTGGTACAACTTTTGGTACAGTAAATTTAATTTCAACATTCATGTGTGAAGGAATTGCAACAAATGTGGTAAAACAAGTTGCTGCAAGATAGCGATCGCCAGTAACAAGATTTTCTCCAATCACTTTAACAAAAACTTCCATTGACTTGTGATGAGTTCCAGAGACATAAGACTCAATACACACAGAATGGTTTTCGTGCAGAGGCTTAAGAAAAATAAGATTATCAAGAGAAGCTGTAACGGCTCCTCTTCTACAATGTCTTGATACCGAAATAGAAGCTGCATCATCAATGAGAGATGTTAGTTTGCCTCCAAATAAAAAGCCAAATGGATTTAAGTCGAACGGAAATATACGATGAGTTTCGATAACAAAAGATTGTTTACAATTTTTTGTATGATTTTTCATTTTCATTATTACAATTATAATAAATCACCACTAAAAAAACAATAGTACCTGTTTTGAATTCCATTTCTTACTAAATTAGAGAAGTAGAATAAACTAGAAACGCACTTTTAAAGTGCTCATTAACTAGAAAGTCAACGGGAAACTAGACACGGAGTTAAGAGAATTTAATAATTATATTTTTCAAAGTCTTTTGAAGACTTATAATCAAGAGCTGCATGCATCCTTTTTGTATTGTAATAGGTCTCAATGTATTTAAAAATTTATTGAGTAGCCTCAGCTCTTGTCTCAAAATGAGCATCATTAATAAGCTCCCTCTTTAGCGTCTTATAAAAAGACTCCATCATTGCATTGTCATAGGGATTTCCTTTACGACTCATGCTAGATTGAGCACCGACTTGACGAAGAGTAGATTGATAACGAGAGCTTGTATATTGACTCCCTTGATCAGTATGGACAATCAAGCCAGGCTGAGGATGTTCTTTCCCACAAGCTTGTAAGAAGCAATCCCTCACCAGTTTATCTTGCATCCGTGAAGACATTGACTAACCTACAATCTTACGTGAAAAAACGTCGATATTCACGGCTAAGTATAAGGTGCCTTCTTTGGTAGGGATATAGGTCATGTCTCCCAGCCATACTTTATTAGGAGCTGTTGCTTTAAAGATCTGATTAATTAAATTGGGTCTTGAAAGCGAAGCTCCTTTTCTGTTGTAATGTTTATATTTATAACGGCTTCCCTTGGCATAAAGTCCCATCAAGTGCATCAGTTTTCCAACACGTTTCGTGTTGGTCATAATACCAGTATTATGAAGTACCTTGGTAATTCTAACCGCACCATAGCGTCCCTTATGCTCATGAAAGACAGCTTTTATTTTCTCTGAGAGAATTTCTCTCTCCACTTGTTGTTTTGAAGGACGACGATGCATGTATTCATAGAAACCTGAGCGAGAAACCTTAAGAACTTTTACTGCATGCTTAATTTTTATCTTCCCATGATGTTTCAAGAGAAATTCAAAACGTTTTACTTGCTTCGCTTCAAGAAGACCCGGAACTTTTTTAGAAGTTCAAGTTCCTCCTGAAGATAACGATTTTCTTTCTCTAACAATTTAATCTTATGTTGGGCATCAGCTAGGGCTGTCCCATTGCCTGGAAAAGCACTTTCTCCATATTCTTCAACTTCTTGAACCCAGCGATAAAGACTATTGGCATGAACCTCAAGCTCTTGGCTGACTTCTTTAACAGAGTAACCCTCTTCAAGAACGAGTTTTACTGCAGAATTTTTAAATTGTTTATCGAATTTTCTTCTTGCCATAATAAACCTTTCCACGATTTCTCTTAACTCCGTGTCTAGTTTTTCGTTGACTTCCCAAATTAATTTCCATTTTCGTGTCTAATTATTTGACATTAGTCCAAGTCAGGTTATAATGATTATAAATTAGTAATCGGGGGCGGGCATATGAATTCATTGATTAGTTTAGAAAAAGTTAATTATCAAATCGCTGATCAACATATTTTACATGATGTTGATTGGCAGATTCCATCTGGGGCTCATATTACATTGACGGGACCATCCGGTGGTGGGAAAAGTACGTTATTACGGATCATTGCGGCCATGATTTCTAAAACAAGTGGGACCTTGATTTTTGATGGGCAGCCGATTGAAAGTTATGACCCAATCATGTATCGGCGGCAAGTCTCATATTGTTTTCAACAACCGACGTTATTTGGTGAGACGGTGGCAGATAACTTAGCTTTCCCGTACCAAATTCGTAAGCAAGTCATGGATACGCAACGAGTGGTAACGGCGTTAAATAATGTTGGGCTGTCCGAACGAACCCTGCATCAGCCGATTATCGAGCTTTCCGGTGGTGAACGGCAGCGAGTCGCGCTGATTCGCAACATCTTATTCTCACCAAAAGTGTTGTTATTAGATGAGGTGACAGCTGGGTTGGATGAAAATAATAAGCAAATCGTGCACGCCTGGTTACGACAGTTAAATGAGCAGGATCACGTGACAACGATCATGATTACTCATGACGCGACAGAGATTGCTGCGGCAGATCAATTAGCGAAAGTGATTGCTGGCAGATTGGAGGTACACGCATGAATTTAGCGGTTAATAATACGTCGCTATTTTTGGCGGCAATGTTAGTGCTCGTCGCGTTAGGAATTAGTTTGTGGCAGAAACTTGGCTTGGATAGGGACATCGTCATTGGTGTCGTGCGGGCTGTTGTACAACTATTTATCGTGGGTTACTTGCTAAAGTATATTTTCCGAGTCAACAATTTGTGGCTAACGCTGGCGATGATGGGCTTCATTATCTTCAATGCGGCTTGGAATGCGAAAAAACGGGGACCGGGGATTGACCATGCATTAGCCATTTCGTTATTAGCCATTTTTGTTAGTACGGGGGTAACACTCGGCGTCCTCATGCTATCTGGTGCGATTAAGTTTGTGCCATCGCAAATGATTCCCATTTCTGGTATGATTGCGTCGAATTCAATGGTCGCAATTGGGCTGGCTTATCGCAGCCTCAATAGTCAGTTTCATGACCAGCGGCAAGGTGTGCTTGAACGGTTGGCGTTAGGGGCTGGTCTACTTGATGCTTCGATTGCCATCGTGCGTGAGGCGATTCGTACGGGGATGTCACCAACCATTGATTCGGCAAAGACTGTGGGTCTAGTCAGTCTGCCAGGGATGATGTCCGGTTTGATCTTTGCAGGGGTCGATCCAGTACGGGCCATTAAGTATCAAATTATGGTCACGTTCATGCTCTTATCAGCGACTAGTTTGGGGTCAATCATTGCTTGCTATTTAGCTTACCGTAATTTCTATAATGAACAAAAACAGTTGAAGTAATGACTCCTGATTGCAGTCCCGCGAGGTACGAACAAGTTAAACGTTTAAATCTCAAAACATGGCGGTAATCTGTCTAAAATAAGAATAAACAGTCAAGTGGCGTCTGTAACATAAAGAAAAACACAGTAGACTATGCTTAGTTTTCTGTGTTTTTTTCTAATTTCATTTAGAGGTGAATTAATTGGTAGTTATTAGAGGTGCCCTTAATTTGACAAATCATATAACTAAAATTAGTCTTCATTAGGATCATTTTTAGCTTCCTCATGCGTTTTATGTACTGTACCAGGGACATGATCAGGGCCTGCATAAATTGAGTAAATTTTCAGAGGTTTGTCACCAATATTGGTTACATTATGCCAAGTATCAGCAGGTACTAAAATTACATCATCATCTGAAACTTCTTGTTCAAATGTAAGATTATCTTCGGCATCTCCCATTTGGCATAAACCTTTACCTTCTTCGATACGGAGGAATTGATCGATACCCATGTGTACTTCTAAACCAATATCGTCACCGGGTTCAATAGCCATTAATGTAACCTGAAGTTTTTCACCAGTCCAAATTGTTGTACGGTAATTCTCGTTTTCTTTGGTATAATCCTCAATGTTAACGATAAATTTTTCTTTGCCATGATCTTTATAATCGAATGTCATTAGAAAGTCCTCCTTGTTCTTAATTAGACTAATTCTAATAATTAATCTATACTATAGTAATAACATAAAACCGTTTACAAAGCAAAGAAAAAGGTTCTGTTGCAAAGTTTAAAAATCAAATACAAGGTTTATAATCCTTCTTGTTCTTAAGCTAATATTCCCATTAAGACCTTAATCTCAGTAGATACCGAAAATCCGAAGAGCGTTCCATTTCTTCGGTTCTTTTTGTATATTCCTCGAATTGTTTCCTTGCCCTTAATCGTGGTTGAGGCAGTTCGTAGACTTCGATAAAATTTATTGCGTCGTTTGATTGGTCGATGGTCTTGCTCAATGAGGTTATTGAGATACTTCACGGTTCGATGCTCTGTCTTAGTATATAAACCGTTACTCTGTAACTTTCTAAATGCAGAACCAATAGAGGGCGCTTTATCCGTGACAATTACTCTTGGTTGACCAAACTGTTTATGTAGTCGTTTCAAGAACGCATAAGCAGCTTGAGTATCCCGTTTCTTGCGTAGCCAGATGTCTAAAGTCAATCCATCCGCATCAATTGCACGATAGAGATAATGCCAACGACCTTTGATTTTGATATAAGTTTCATCCATTTTCCACGAATAGAAGGACTGTCTATTTTTCTTTTTCCAGAGATGATAGAGGACTTTACTGTATTCTTGTACCCAACGATAAATAGTTGTGTGACAAACGTTAATCCCACGATCATAAAGGAGTTCTTGAATTTCACGATAGCTTAGATTGTAACGTAGATAATAACCAACAGCGACAATAATCACATCTTTTTGAAATTGTTTACCTTTAAAATAGTTCATTGATATATCCTCGCTGTCATTTTTATTCATTTTACACTAAAATAGACTTATCAGAAAACTTTGCAACAGAACCGATAAAATTATGAATAAATAAAGTAAAAAACACATCCTGACTTATAATACAGTTCATTAGGGTGTGTTTTTGCTAAACGTTTAATAAAAAATTAGGAGCCATTGATGAAAAAAACTATAATCTTTATATTACATATTCCATTTATACTTCTCCTCTGGCTCTGTATAACGTCTCCCTTTTTTATAAAAAATAGTCTGCTTAATTCATCCTTTGGTCACATTTTTAAAGGAGTAGAAAATATTTCTCATAGTGGACCTCTAGCAACAGTTTTGTTGTTATTCGTCATACCTTTGCTTTCACTCATTTCATGCTTATACCTTGCTTTTAAGAAAAACCAGAGCGGAAGAAATTATGTGATTTATATTTTGATGTCGTTATTTTCTCTTGTTTGCCTCTCAGTTTTTTCTGTTATTATGATAATAGGTTTAGGAAACTATTTATGAAAAAAGCCTCTACAAGCTAAATGGCTTGTAGAAGCTTTTTTTGTTATAATAATGGAGTAGAGTTTATGAACGGTAGCTTTGATTGGAGGTGGTGCTTATGATTATTTCGTGGGCAAAACCTCATAAAACATGAAAGGCGAAAATTTTTTGACTGTATTTCAGGCATTGAGTCTCATGATTGCATTTGCAACTTTGATGATTCTTGTCATTAATACGAGTAACAAAAAATGACCGTTCATCTTAGCGGATAAGGTCATTTAGATAGTATTTGCTACCGTTCTTAAAACGGCTACATTGGACTTGTTACTAGCAAGTCCTTTTTTCTTTATCTTTATTTTATCACAACTTCCATTTTTTGTCATCTCTGATGTTATCCTTAAATTCTAGAGTCGCTATTGTATAATTTTAAACTGTTTATTTTAAGTGATTGCTTTTTCAAATTGATTAGGCGTAATATACCCTAAACTCTGATGGATGCGTTTTGAATTATAAAAGGCTTCAATGTACCAGAAAATACTCTGATAGGCTTCTTCAAAGTCCTTATATTTAAATTGATACACCCATTCTCTTTTTAAATTTCCATGCCAAGATTCAAGACTGGCATTATGATAAGGATAACATCACGCGGAAGCTATCCGCTAATATAAATATAAGGAAATATAATATTATTGACGTAATGAAAGCGATTGTGATATAATTGATTTACCTTAAAAAAAGCGCTTTTATTTTTGGTTGATTACGCAAACGGTTGCGTAATTTTTTTCGAATTTTTTGGAGGATATCTTATGTCGGAAGTAAAAACTTCTAAATTACCAACTTTACCATTAAAAACAATCTGGATGTTGTCGTTTGGTTACCTTGGGGTTCAAATGGCTTTTTCTCTTCAAAGCTCAAATATGGGAAGAATTTTTGAAACACTTGGTGCGGACCCAACTCGTTTAGGTTTTTTCTTCATTTTACCACCTAAAGGATATTCCATCTGTACAAAATAATTTATAATTAAACTTATTAATAATGAGCTCTACTATAACTGGATTAATAAATAAGTAAGTAACCCACTGAATTGACAGTCTTTACTTCCAATTATGTCATCCTGGGAATATCAGTTTTATAAAAAATAGAAGGTGAGAACAAGATAACACTATGAAACAAATCAAAAGAATTATGGGCATTGACCCTTGGAAAATTACATCAAATCAGATTGAAAAAGAAGACCGTCGTTTGCAAGAATCACTTACTTCCATTGGAAATGGCTACATGGGAATGCGCGGAAATTTTAGTGAAACTTATAGTGGCGACAGTCACCAAGGAACTTATATTGCAGGGGTTTGGTTTCCAGATAAAACACGTGTAGGTTGGTGGAAAAATGGTTATCCTGAATATTTTGGTAAAGCAATCAATGCCCTCAATTTTGCTTCTGTCAGAGTTTTTATTGATAACAAAGAAGTTGATTTAGCCGCAAGTCACGTGACTGATTTTAATCTGTCGCTTGATATGGAAAAAGGGATACTCACCTATACTTATGTAGCTTATGGAGTACGTGTGACTGCCGAAAGATTTTTCTCAATTGCTCAACAAGAACTTGCGGTTTTTGCTTTCATGTTTGAAAGCTTAGATGGTGAAATTCATCAAATCCGTACAGCCTCAATCATTGATGCAAATGTTCGTAATGAAGATTCCAACTACGATGAAAAATTTTGGACAGTAAAAAACCTTGATAATACAGCTACAGGTTCATTTATTGTCACTGAAACAATTCCTAATCCATTTGGAGTTGAACAATTTACGGTAGCAGCTAAACAAAGCTTTGCAGGCGATTTTACTCGAGTTAAGCAAGAAACAAGAGAAAGTTCTGTTTTAGATGTTTACGAAGCAAAATTAGTGGAAAATGCACCACTCACCTTTATTAAAAATGTTTTGGTTGTCACAAGTCGTGATATTGACCCCTCGAATTTAACAAAGGTGCTATCAAATTTGACCCTTGAAATTTCTAAGAAAACATATCATGAATTTTATAAAGAACAAGAAATTGCTTGGAAAAAACGTTGGGAAATTGCTGATGTACAAATTGACGGTTCAGCAGAAGCTCAACAAGGGATTCGCTTTAATCTTTTCCAACTTTTCTCTACCTATTATGGCGAAGATGAACGTTTAAATATTGGCCCTAAAGGATTTACTGGAGAAAAATATGGCGGAGCAACTTATTGGGATACAGAAGCCTATGCCGTTCCATTATACTTGGCACTTTCTGATGAAAAAGTTGCTAAAAATCTTTTAAAATATCGTCATAATCAATTGCCACAAGCACAACATAATGCCCGTCAACAAGGACTTAAAGGTGCTTTGTATCCAATGGTTACTTTTACAGGTGTTGAATGTCATAATGAGTGGGAAATTACATTTGAAGAAATTCACCGTAATGGAGCAATGGCTTATGCGATTTATAACTACAGCAACTACACGGGAGATGAAACTTATCTTGCTCATGAAGGCTTAGAAGTTTTGATTGAAATTGCTCGTTTTTGGGCAGACCGTGTGCATTATAGTAAACGAAATGATAAATACATGATTCATGGAGTCACAGGCCCAAATGAGTATGAAAATAATATCAATAACAACTGGTACACTAATAAATTGGCAGCTTGGGTTTTGACTTATACTGCTGAAAGTTTAGCGAAATATCCACGCCCAGATTTAATTGAAGGTGCTGAAACTGCTCACTGGTCAGAAATTGTGGATAAAATGTATTATCCAGAAGATGAAGAATTGGGTATCTTTGTTCAACATGATGGTTATTTAGATAAAGATTTGACTCCAGTGGCTCAACTTGACCCTAAAAATCTTCCATTGAACCAAAATTGGTCTTGGGATCGAGTGTTACGTAGTCCATATATTAAGCAGGCAGATGTACTTCAAGGAATATATTTCTTCGGGAATCAATTTTCATTAGCCGAAAAACAACGAAATTTTGATTTTTATGAACCATTAACTGTTCATGAAAGCTCACTTTCTCCATCCATTCATGCGATTTTAGCGGCAGAGCTTGGCATGGAAGACAAGGCTGTTGAAATGTATGAAAGAACAGCTCGTCTTGACTTAGATAATTATAATAACGACACAGAAGATGGACTTCACATCACATCAATGACTGGCTCATGGTTGTCGATTGTTCATGGTTTTGCCCAAATGAAAACCTGGGATGGTCAATTGAGTTTCGCCCCATTTTTACCACAAGCATGGACGGGTTATGCCTTTCACATTAACTATCGCGGACGTTTATTAAAAATTTCTGTTGGTCAAGAAGTGAAGCTTGAATTATTAAGTGGTCAAGCCTTAAATCTTGAAATTTATGGTGAAAAAATTAAACTTTCAAATTTTGTTTCAGTAAACTTAAAAAAATAAGGAGAAGTTATGTTTAAAGCAGTTTTATTTGATCTAGATGGTGTTATCACAGATACAGCAGAGTATCATTATCAAGCTTGGAAAGAGTTGGCAGAATACCTAGGGATTAAAGGAGTTAATCGAAAATTTAACGAACAATTAAAAGGTGTATCAAGAGAAGAATCCCTAAAGAAAATTCTATCGCTTGATGAGGGAATGAAATCATACACTGAGAAAGATTTTTTTGCTTTAGCGAATATGAAAAATGATAATTATGTCAAGATGATTCAGAATATAAGCTCTCAAGATGTTTATCCAGGAATTTTAAAACTTTTGAAAGATTTGAAAAAAAATGATATTAAAATTGGACTAGCTTCTGCATCTAAAAATGGTCCATTTCTATTAGAAAAAATGGAATTAACTGAATATTTTGATGCTATTGCTGACCCGTCTGAAGTTGTGGCATCAAAGCCAGCACCAGATATTTTTATTGCAGCAGCACATGCTGTTGGCGTTATGCCTTATGAATCAATCGGTTTGGAGGATTCTCAAGCTGGAATTCAATCCATAAAAGATTCTGGGGCATTACCAATTGGTGTGGGAGATAAAGAAAATTTGGGAAATGATATTGCATTAGTAGAAAGCACTGAAATGCTGACTTTTGAATATTTAAAAAAAATTTGGGAGATAAATCATTAATGTTAAGTGAAACGGTTCTGTTGCAAAGTTCAAATATGTACACAAATATTAATTTTTAAGGAGATGAGGAAATGAAAAAAATATTTAGCTTTGAGTTTTGGCAAAAATTTGGAAAGGCTTTAATGGTCGTTGTGGCAGTTATGCCAGCGGCAGGTTTGATGATCAGTATCGGTAAATCGATTCCGTTGATCAATCCTGATCTTGCACCTTTAGTTACAACGGGTGGCGTGATCGAAAATATTGGTTGGGCAGTTATCGGAAATTTACATCTTTTATTTGCACTAGCAATAGGTGGTAGTTGGGCAAAAGAACGAGCAGGGGGAGCATTCGCTGCGGGGATCTCATTTATATTGATCAATCGGATCACAGGAGCAATTTTTGGTGTGACTAATGAGATGTTGGCAAATGAAGACGCATTTACGCATACCTTGTTTGGCACGAAAATCATGGTTAAAGGGTTCTTTACCAGTGTATTAGAAGCACCAGCATTAAATATGGGGGTATTTGTTGGTATTATTGCAGGGTTCGTTGGGGCGATGGCCTATAATAAATATTACAATTATCGTAAATTACCTGACACATTATCGTTCTTTAATGGAAAAAGATTTGTTCCTTTTGTAGTTATTTTGTGGTCAACGATTGTTGCATTGATTCTTGCTATTGTATGGCCGAATGTCCAAGCAGGGATCAATAACTTTGGATTGTGGATTGCACAGTCAAAAGAAAGCGCTCCGATTTTAGCACCATTCCTATATGGTACATTGGAACGTCTATTGTTACCATTTGGCTTACATCACATGTTGACGATCCCAATCAATTATACGCAGCTGGGTGGTACCTATGAGATATTATCTGGTGCGCAAGCGGGAACAAAAGTATTTGGACAAGATCCTTTATGGTTGGCGTGGGCGACTGATTTGGTCAACTTGAAAGGCGCCGGCAACATGTCGCAATATGAATTCGTATTGACGAACTGGACACCTGCTCGTTTTAAAGTGGGACAAATGATTGGTTCTTCCGGTATCTTGATGGGATTAGCACTAGCGATGTACCGTAATGTTGATCCAGACAAAAAGTCTAAATATAAATCAATGTATTTTTCAGCAGCACTTGCAGTTTTCTTAACAGGTGTAACCGAACCATTAGAGTTCATGTTCATGTTTGCAGCTGTACCTCTTTACATTGTTTATTCTGTGATCCAAGGGGCAGCTTTTGCAATGGCAGATATTCTACCTTTACGTGTCCATTCATTTGGGAACATTGAACTATTGACACGTACACCATTAGCGATCAAAGCAGGATTAGGTATCGACTTGCTCAATTTTGTTATCTGTGTCATATTATTTGGAGTATTGACGTATTTTGTGGCAAACTTTTTGATCAAAAAATTCAATTATGCTACACCAGGACGTAATGGGAACTATAATAACGACAGTGAAGAAACGCCGTCAGGTTCTGCAACTAATGCAGATCAACAAATCATTAAGATCATCCATTTGTTAGGTGGAAAAGAAAACATCAAGGATGTAGATGCTTGTATGACTCGTTTACGTGTCAGCGTCGAGGATCCTGGGAAAGTCGGTTCAGAAGAAGAATGGAAACGTGCTGGAGCGATGGGCTTGATCGTTAAGGACAAAGGTGTGCAAGCCGTGTATGGACCAAAAGCGGATGTGTTGAAATCGGATATTGAAGATTTACTACAATCAGGCGCTGATATTCCAGAGCCAACAGTTGAGGCAACAAATAAAAATGAGAAGAATGAAGAGAAACATATTTTAGGTATCGAAAAAGAATTATTCACTGTAGCAACTGGTGAGGTAATTGCTTTAACAGATGTGAATGATCCAGTCTTTTCACAAAAGATGATGGGTGATGGCTTTGCTGTCATTCCTGCCACTGGAGAAGTGACGGCACCACTTTCTGGTAAAATCGTGAGTGTCTTCCCAACCAAGCATGCAATTGGCATGCAAACAGCAGAAGGAGCAGAAGTTTTGATCCATATGGGACTGGATACTGTTCAGATGAGCCAGCCAGCGTTTGAGATCTTAGTTTCTGAAGGCCAAGAAGTAGTAGCAGGAACAACGATTGCTCAGATGAATCTAGATGCAATCAAGAACGAAGGGAAAGAAACGACGATCATAGTAGTCTTTACAGATGACAAAGTCAATGGGCTGACCATCAATAAATTAGGAGACACTGAACGAGGAACAGTGATCGGGAAAATAAACTTGTAAAGAATCACAGAAGTTCATGTGTGTATTTCATATCGAAAGAATGTGTTCGATGTGTGTAACTCCTAGAAGTAAGCCGATAATCCCGAAATTGCTTTTCCTATTTCAGGGATTATTGGCTTATTTTTTGAATAAACTACTTTGGGGTCTTTACCTATATGGATCCAGAAGGTGGGAGCAATGTTTCGACCCATCCCATTAAGAAGGAGAATTATATGAAAATAATGACGTTGAATACGCATAGCTGGTTAGAAGAGGAACCACAAGAAAAATTAAAACAGATCGCTCAAAAAATCTATCATGAACAATATGATGTGATCGCATTGCAAGAAGTCAATCAAACGATGAACGCAAAACGACTAACCAGTGAGCAGCTGAAGAATTTTAGTCAGGTGCAGGAACAAACGCCTGTCCGCTCGGATAACTTTGCCTATTGCTTGATCCAGCTCTTAGCAGAACAAGGTGAAACTTACTATTGGAGTTGGGAAATGAGTCATATCGGCTATGCTATCTATGAGGAAGGCAATGCGCTTCTTTCCAAACAACCACTAACTAGTCAAACGCACCTAGTCTCCGAAACAAAAGAAAAAGAGGATTACCATACTCGAAAAATATTAGTAGGTCAAACCTCTGTCAAAACACAATGTATTACTGTAGCAAGCTGTCATTTTTCTTGGTGGGCAGATGAAAAAAGCGGATTTGCATTTGAGTGGAAAGAATTAGAAGCAAGTTTAGCGCCTCTTACAACACCACTGTATCTATTAGGGGATTTCAACAATCCTGCTGAAGGCAGCGGGTACGATTTAGTGGCAAAAAGTCAGTTGCCTATTCGTGATGCTTATCCAATCGCGCAAAAAAAACAAGCTGAAGCAACGATCGAAAAGAGAATCGATGGCTGGGAAAACAATAAAGAGGGGCTACGTATCGACTATATTTATGTACCACAAGATTGCTTTGTTACAAGTTATCAACGTATTTTTGACGGGGAAAATGGCCCGATTGTCAGTGATCATTATGGGGTAGCAGTCACGTTGGAGTGAAGAGAAACGAAAGTGTCAGGTTACCATTCGAGCGGATGGCAAGTTTCAAGATTTCATGAAGTGAAATCGCAGAAAGGGAAAAAATATGAGTGTAAGAGTCGAAAAAGTTAGCATGGGTGAGGGAAAAACAACCCAGTTGGTCAGATTGGAGAATGCCAGTCTGACAGTTGAATTAGTCGCCTATGGGGCACATTTGTATCGTGTCTTGGCTAAAGATAGGCAGGGTATTGCTGAAAATGTCGTTCTAAATGTGACACCAATATCCGCATTAGCCACTGATTTACAGTATTTTGGGGCCACTGTAGGACCAGTCGCGGGCCGGATTAAACAAGCACAAATTGGTGACCTAAGCTTAGAAGTTAACGACAATACAAATTCGCTTCATAGTGGCTCTCAAGGCTGGTCATTCCAAGAGTGGGATTTAGATTGGCAAGAAAGCGATGACGAGATCACTGTTACTTTCAGTTATATCGATCACAAATCTGGTTTCCCTGGTCCGATTGCTGCCCAGGTTATTTATCACCTAATCGACAATCAGCTCAGCATTACCTTCACAGGAGAGTCGCCAGTTGCTACCTTCTTTAATCCAACCAATCATGGCTACTTTAACCTTAGTGGTGAGTTGAAAACAGATATTCGACAACAAATCCTTGAAATTTCAGCTGATCACATTCTGGACACAGATGCCGAGTTAATTCCGACAGGACTATTTTTACCAGTAGCAGAGACGCCCTACGACTTCACGACAGCTAAACCAGTAGAAAATGCGCTAAATGCGCTTCCGAGTGGCTTAGATACAGCTTTTGTTTTCGATGACCATGTGGGTGACCACCATGTTACCCTGTACGATAAAGCAAGTGGTAGACGACTAGACGTGACGAGCGAGGCTAGGAGTGTGATCATTTATAGCGTCAGTGCATGGGATCGGGATACTCAAGTGAATGATCATCCGATGGCAAAAGAACTGGGGTTAGCTATTGAATTTCAGGAGTTGCCGGATTTACCGCATCATCCAGAATGGGGCAGCATCGCACTTCTACCAGATGAGAAAGTGTCAAAGACAATTCACTATAGATTTGGAGTCAGCTAAAATGGTCAAAACAATCATCAGTATAACAGGAGATTATTATCATGAAGGAAAGGACACCGATCAATGTCTTCAGCGTGTCTTAAGTTTGCTAGATGAGCCTGTTATCTATGAAATATCCCTTTAGATGCTTTAAGTGAGGCACTTTCTAAAAATCCAGACCTCATTATCCTATCGGCTGAAAACCAACGGACGCCCCAACAAACAGAGCTAAATGGCTGGTTAACGCCGGAAATGAGTGCTTTGATCACGACTTATGTCGCTCATGGTGGCAGTTGGCTTGCGCTGCACTCGGGGATGTCCAACTATCCGATCGATTCAGGCTACAGCCAAATGTTAAAGGGCTATTTCATCCAGCATCCGGAGCCATTGCCGGTCACTTATAAGTGTGATTTGACTGATTCGCCGAGTCAATTTGTGATTCAGGATGAGCATTATCAAGTGGGTCTCGTAGATGACTATACGCATATTTTCCTGCGAAGTTTTTCGGATGCGGGGGAATCGGTTGCGGGTTGACGTCATTTTTATGGCAGTGGGAAGGTGGCAGGTTATGTGCCCGCCCATGACATCGAGGGGATGCTCGATCAGCAAAATCTAGCGCTGTTGAAGACAGTTGTCGATTGGCTATTGACGCATCAATCTAGTGTTAGATGGAAACAATATTTAAAAATGTAGCTGGTTATTGATGGGCTAATAGATTTTTTATAAGATAAGGAATAGGTTCGGTTTGCTGAACCTATTTTTATGTCGTTAGAAAGAGATGATTGTTTTTTGATAAAAAACGCTTTTTTTGAGGAAAATTCGTAAGAAATAAGGTTCTGTTGCAAAGTTTTCTGATAAGTCTATTTTAGTGTAAAATGAATAAAAATGACAGCGAGGATATATCAATGAACTATTTTAAAGGTAAACAATTTCAAAAAGATGTGATTATTGTCGCTGTTGGTTATTATCTACGTTACAATCTAAGCTATCGTGAAATTCAAGAACTCCTTTATGATCGTGGGATTAACGTTTGTCACACAACTATTTATCGTTGGGTACAAGAATACAGTAAAGTCCTCTATCATCTCTGGAAAAAGAAAAATAGACAGTCCTTCTATTCGTGGAAAATGGATGAAACGTACATCAAAATTAAAGGAAAATGGCATTATTTGTATCGAGCCATCGATGCAGATGGTTTAACCTTGGATATTTGGTTACGTAAAAAACGGGACACACAAGCAGCCTATGCTTTTCTTAAGCGGTTAGTGAAACAGTTTGATGAACCGAAGGTTGTAGTCACAGATAAAGCCCCCTCTATTACAAGTGCCTTTAAGAAACTAAAAGAATACGGCTTTTATCAAGGGACAGAACATCGTACCATTAAATACCTGAATAATTTGATTGAACAAGACCATCGTCCAGTAAAGAGACGCAATAAATTCTATCGAAGTTTACGCACTGCCTCACCCACGATTAAAGGCATGGAAGCCATTCGAGGATTATATAAGAAAACCCGAAAAGAAGGCACTCTCTTCGGGTTTTCGGTCTATACTGAAATCAAGGTATTATTGGGAATCCCAGCTTAAATCATAGATACCGTAAGGGATTTTATTCTTTATTTAAAACTTTGCAACAGAACCTTTGATTCCCATAGCGAAGTTCGTTTTTGTTCCTTAGGAAAAACTTGACTGATATACTAGTTTTGAAATGACGAGTAACTCTGTACTTCATCAATAATCAAGTATTGAATTTTAATTGTATACTTTTTATGCTTGAGGGATGTCTACTGTAATACAGCTACTGCAAAAAAAATCAGTACACTTATTTTCTTATAAAGGATATCAAGAACTAAGCTCAATGGTATGCATAGAAAAGAAAAAGCCGATAAAATGAGATTTTGATATCTCGAATTATCGGCTCTGCGTCTTTGCGTCTGGCTCTGTAATTACAGTTATTCTAAACTTCGTTATTTCAATTAAAATTTCTTGTCTGCATTTAGGACAAAATAGAGGGAAATTTTTTAATTCAGTATCTTCCCTCATTTTTAAACGGGTCTTATTGCCACATATAGGGCACAGTATCCACCTAGTATTTACAATATCTATATCCTCCTGTTCTAATTAACAACTCAATATTCATTTTAAAAATTTCTCTTTAGTTCACTATCAATGTAAGTTGATTTTATTAAACATATGCCTTACTTTGTCTATTCTATTATTTGGACGACGTGGTTGGAAAGCAGACTTAATGTTAGTAACCTGATAACCTTTTAACTCTGTTAAACAGACACTGCGTCCATTTGTAAAGAAAGTTAAACTGTTTCGATACTCTTGAATACAACGGGCTGGAATTTCACCAATGAGAATGACCTCGTTACCTTTTAACTTAGTATTTAAAATATTTGCACAATATTTGGAAGCATCATTATATGCTCTCGAAAGATATTCTTGTGGTACATAAATTTCGAAGCTAAGATATGGCTCTAATAACTCTGTACCACTCTTTCTAAAAGCCTGCTCTAGTACAATAGGCGCAAGCATTCGGAAATCTGCTGGCGTACTGACAGGGCTGTAATATAGACCATACTTAAAACAGATCTTACAGTCTGTTAATTTCCAACCGTACAATCCTTGTTCACACCCATAGCGTATACCTTCCATAACTGCATTTTGAAATGATTGATTTAAATAACCTAGAGAAACCAGGCTCTCATACTGAATGCCACTACCCAAAGGAAGTGGTGTTACAGATAAACCAATAGAAGCCCAGAAAGGATTTGGAGGTACTTCGATATCAATGGTAAATTCAGATTTTTTTAATGGTCTTTCCATATAAATGACAGTTGGTTTTCTTGTTTCTATCTCAATATGATATTTTTCTTGAATCAGAGTACAAGTTACCTCCATTTGGACCTCACCTAAAAAAGATAGCACAATTTCGTGAGTTACTGTATCTACATAATATTGTAGAAGGGGATCACTATCGGATATTTCAAAAAGTGCATCTAGTAACTTTTCTCTTTGTACTGATTTACATGGTTCAATTGTTGTTTGTAACATAGGAAGAGGATTCTCAAGAATTTCTCTATGTGGTAATCTTTTTTTATCTCCAAGTACGTTATTTAGTTTTAAAAGCTCATTTTTTAAAATAATAATCTCACCAGGCTCTGCCTTATCTATCTGGCGTAATTCTCCATTTATTGAAGTATACATTTCTGTAACTTTTATTTTTTCCTTTTCTGATATATTGACTGAGTCTCGCAAATGTAGCGTTCCACTATAAAGACGTACATAGACAAGCCGTTGACCATCATCTGAATATTCTACTTTAAAAACATTTCCACAAAGTTTATCTGAATTGAGTTGTGTGGGTGAAAATAATTTGCTAGTAATTACCTCTATAAGTTGTTTAATTCCAATATTATTCTTTGCACTTCCGTGATAAACAGGATATAAGGAGCAACTTTGAATTCTTTCGTTTTCCTCCTTTTCAAGTTCTGCAATATTCAATGTTTTCCCAATGGTATATTTTTCTAATAAATAATCATTTCCCACAATTACTGTCTCCCATTGTTCTGGTTCAGTATAATCTATTACATAAGGTTTCAAATTTAGATTCACAGTCTGCTTAATTATGATGTCGTCAGAAAGTTTGTCCTTAATATCTTGATAAACATCTGGCAAATTTATTCCATTTTGATCAATTTTGTTAATAAAAAATATTATAGGTATGTTCATCTTTCTAAGTGCATGGAATAGTATACGAGTTTGTGACTGTACTCCATCTTTTGCAGAGATTAGCAAAATAGCTCCATCCAAAACAGATAATGAACGGTATACATCTGCCAAAAAATCCATGTGTCCAGGAGTATCTACAATATTTACTTTAACATTTTCCCGTTGAAAAGATGTTATTGCGGTCTGAATAGTAATACCTCTCTGGCGTTCCAAAAACATAGTATCCGTTTTCGTTGTACCGCTATCTACACTTCCTAACTCTTTAATTGCTCCGCTACTGTATAGTAAGCTTTCTGTCAAAGTAGTTTTTCCTGCATCAACATGTGCTAAGATACCGATATTAATAATTTTCAATTTTATTTCCTCCATTCAAAAGCTCAAAAAGCAGAAAAAATCCCAGTGATAAATACTCTTATCACTGGGATTTTAATACAAAAATAGCTGTATACTACACACTGATAGCCACAGATGCTTTATGATAAAATGATAAAAGTATTCTTAAACTGGGCACAAAAAACCAGTCCTTATTTTAAATAAGGATGCTTAATTAATTATTCCCGCTATCTAATTGACAGTTTATTTAAGAATACCTTGCCGCATTTTTATTATCTCCTTTTGAATGTTATCTTAATTCTATCATATGATAGAATGCTTGTAAAGCCAACCATATTTTTTGAACGAAAGGGAAATTAATGAGAAATTAATGGAAGTTAGTGTAGTAGTTGAAGATAACTCTTCAGAATGGCTATCAAAATTCAGCGATTTAATAACGATTTACAAGTTCATAAGGGATTCTTTATTCATCCAGCTATTATATTACTTTTCAGGTCAATAGGACAACTGTCCACAACCTTTCTACAAATATATTACGTATAATTTTTGAAATATATACTGCTTAACAAAATATTTTGCAGTGGTTCCAATAGTTTTGAATTGTTAATATTAAGTTTGACTTGGAAAATATCATTAAAAGTTATACTGTTTATTTGGAAAAAATTGGAGAGACCTTTTTAAGTAATGTAATGAAAATAGTTATAAGTTAGAATAAAGGTGAATTTGCTTATACTTCTCATAGAAGGTTGATTTCACGCTATATTTTGGATTATTTATGCTAAATCATTATAAGTTTGCTATAGTGACATACAATTTTTTTTGCTTATACTAAATATTCAAGTATTGTTTTCATCTTAATATTCTTTATTCATTCATTATTATTTTCCAGTTATCCTTCTTCTCTAAAGTTAATTGGTATTGGGAAATATTTTCAATCTTTGTTTCATTGTCTAAATATCGAACGGCTATTTTTACTAGATACTGTTTCTCTTTCTTCTGAATAATTGGATTCACCAACTCAGAGTAAATAAAGTTTTGACTGATTATTGGTAAAACATCTTCCATCATATAATAATCGGTTCTGTTGCAAAGTTTTAAATCTACTATCAAATAAGGTAGAATAATAGAAAAAGATAGCAGGAGGAATGACGATGAATCATTTTAAAGGAAAGCAATTTCAGCAGGATGTGATTATTGTAGCCGTGGGCTACTATCTTCGTTATAACCTTAGCTATCGTGAAGTTCAAGAAATCTTATATGATCGTGGCATTAACGTTTCTCATACGACGATTTATCGTTGGGTGCAAGAATATGGCAAACTACTCTATCAAATTTGGAAAAAGAAAAATAAAAAATCCTTTTATTCCTGGAAAATGGATGAAACGTACATCAAAATTAAAGGAAAATGGCATTATTTGTATCGAGCCATCGATGCAGATGGTTTAACCTTGGATATTTGGTTACGTAAAAAACGGGACACACAAGCAGCCTATGCTTTTCTTAAGCGGTTAGTGAAGCAGTTTGATGAACCGAAGGTTGTAGTCACAGATAAAGCCCCCTCTATTACAAGTGCCTTTAAGAAACTAAAAGAATACGGCTTTTATCAAGGGACAGAACATCGTACCATTAAATACCTGAATAATTTGATTGAACAAGACCATCGTCCAGTAAAGAGACGCAATAAATTCTATCGAAGTTTACGCACTGCCTCACCCACGATTAAAGGCATGGAAGCCATCCGAGGATTATATAAGAAAACCCGAAAAGAAGGCACTCTCTTCGGGTTTTCGGTCTGTACTGAAATCAAGGTATTATTGGGAATCCCAGCTTAAATTATAGATACCGTAAGGGATTTTATTCTTTATTTAAAACTTTGCAACAGAACCCCTTTTAGTCCAGCTGATTTCACTTTTTGCATTCTACAAACTGCATAACTCATATGTAAATCGCTCCTTTTTAGGTGGCACAAATGTGAGGCATTTTCGCTCTTTCCGGCAACCACTTCCAAGTAAAGTATAACACACTATACTTTATATTCATAAAGTGTGTGCTCTGCGAGGCTGTCGGCAGTGCCGACCAAAACCATAAAACCTTTAAGACCTTTCTTTTTTTTACGAGAAAAAAGAAACAAAAAAACCTGCCCTCTGCCACCTCAGCAAAGGGGGGTTTTGCTCTCGTGCTCGTTTAAAAATCAGCAAGGGACAGGTAGTATTTTTTGAGAAGATCACTCAAAAAATCTCCACCTTTAAACCCTTGCCAATTTTTATTTTGTCCGTTTTGTCTAGCTTACCGAAAGCCAGACTCAGCAAGAATAAAATTTTTATTGTCTTTCGGTTTTCTAGTGTAACGGACAAAACCACTCAAAATAAAAAAGATACAAGAGAGGTCTCTCGTATCTTTTATTCAGCAATCGCGCCCTTTAATGGAACAAAAAGATTTGAATTCCTGTTATAAAAAAAGGATCAATTTTGAACTCTCTCCCAAAGTTGATCCCTTAACGATTTAGAAATCCCTTTGAGAATGTTTATATACATTCAAGGTAACCAGCCAACTAATGACAATGATTCCTGAAAAAAGTAATAACAAATTACTATACAGATAAGTTGACTGATCAACTTCCATAGGTAACAACCTTTGATCAAGTAAGGGTATGGATAATAAACCACCTACAATTGCAATACCTGTTCCCTCTGATAAAAAGCTGGTAAAGTTAAGCAAACTCATTCCAGCACCAGCTTCCTGCTGTTTCAAGCTACTTGAAACAATTGTTGATATAACTGTTTTGGTGAACGAAAGCCCACCTAAAACAAATACGATTATAATTGTCATGAACCATGATGTTGTTTCTAAAAGAAAGGAAGCAGTTAAAAAGCTAACAGAAAGAAATGTAACTCCGATGTTTAACACGTATAAAGGACCTCTTCTATCAACAAGTATCCCACCAATGTAGCCGAAAATAATGACACTCATTGTTCCAGGGAAAATAATTACACTTCCGATTTCGGCAGTACTTAGCTGGTGAACATCTTTCATCATATAAGGAACCATAGAGACAAACCCTGCTACTGTTCCAAATATAATTCCCCCACAAAGAACTCCAATCATAAAAGGTATATTTTTCCCTAATCCGGGATCAACAAAAGGATCTGTTACTTTCCTGATATGTTTTACAAATATCAGGAATGACAGCACGCTAACGATAAGAAAAGAAATGCTATATGATGTTGTAAACAACATAAAAAATACAATGCCTACAGACATTAGTATAATTCCTTTGATATCAAAATGACCTTTTATCCTTACTTCTTTCTTTAATAATTTCATAAGAAACGGAACAGTGATAATTGTTATCATAGGAATGAGTAGAAGATAGGACCAATGAATATAATGGGCTATCATTCCACCAATCGCTGGACCGACTCCTTCTCCCATGGCTACTATCGATCCAATAAGACCAAATGCTTTACCCCTATTTTCCTTTGGAATATAGCGCGCAACTACAACCATTACGAGTGCTGGAAATGCAGCTGCACCAGCCCCTTGAATAAAACGAGCCATAATAAGTAAGGAAAAGAAAGAATGGCCAACAAACCCAATTACCGACCCGAAACAATTTATTATAATTCCAAATAGGAGTAACCTTTTGATGCCTAATTGATCAGATAGCTTTCCATATACAGCTGTTCCAATGGAAAAGGTTAACATAAAGGCTGTGTTCACCCAGTTTGTACTCGCAGGTGGTTTATTAAAATCATTTGCAATATCAGGTAATGAGACGTTCAAAACCATTTCATTTAATACGCTAAAAAAAGATAAAATGCAAAGCCAAATTAAAATTTGGTTGTATTGAACCCTGTTACATTCATTACACTTCATAATTAATTCCTCCTAAACTTGATTAAAACATTTTACCACATATAAACTAAGTTTTAAAGGTTCTGTTGCAAAGTTTTAAATCTACTATCAAATAAGGTAGAATAATAGAAAAAGATAGCAGGAGGAATGACGATGAATCATTTTAAAGGAAAGCAATTTCAGCAGGATGTGATTATTGTAGCCGTGGGCTACTATCTTCGTTATAACCTTAGCTATCGTGAAGTTCAAGAAATCTTATATGATCGTGGCATTAACGTTTCTCATACGACGATTTATCGTTGGGTGCAAGAATATGGCAAACTACTCTATCAAATTTGGAAAAAGAAAAATAAAAAATCCTTTTATTCCTGGAAAATGGATGAAACGTACATCAAAATTAAAGGAAAATGGCATTATTTGTATCGAGCCATCGATGCAGATGGTTTAACCTTGGATATTTGGTTACGTAAAAAACGGGACACACAAGCAGCCTATGCTTTTCTTAAGCGGTTAGTGAAGCAGTTTGATGAACCGAAGGTTGTAGTCACAGATAAAGCACCATCAATTGCTAGTGCCTTTAAGAAACTAAAAGAATACGGATTTTATCAAGGGACAGAACATCGTACCATTAAATACCTGAATAATTTGATTGAACAAGACCATCGTCCAGTAAAGAGACGCAATAAATTCTATCGAAGTTTACGCACTGCCTCACCCACGATTAAAGGCATGGAAGCCATCCGAGGATTATATAAGAAAACCCGAAAAGAAGGCACTCTCTTCGGGTTTTCGGTCTGTACTGAAATCAAGGTATTATTGGGAATCCCAGATTAAATCATAGATACCGTAAGGGATTTTATTCTTTATTTAAAACTTTGCAACAGAACCCATGATAAGCCCTCCATTTAAAAATTGACAATGGACAACCCGAGGGAAGGTTACTTACACAAAAAGTGCTACGGAATACCGACCGTATATTGTTTTTATGTCTCTATAAAATTATCATATTAATTAACTAATTTCTAGTTTCTAATTTTTTTATGGTTTTTACTAGTCATAACTTAACAGTTTTGAGCTCTTTTTGTGTATACTATAAATAAAGAGATTTCAACAGCTCATAACTAGGGGTTATAAATAGAGGAGAAATTATGAAATTTGGATATGCTCGAGTGAGTACAACGGATCAAAAATTAGAAAGTCAAATTGAAAATTTAAAAGCTGCAGGGGCAGAAAAAATTTATCAAGAAAAATTTACTGGGACAACAACAGAACGACCAGAATTTCAAAAATTACTTGGCCAGCTGAAAAAAGATGATATGCTTATTGTGACGAAATTGGACCGATTTGCAAGAAATACTCGAGAAGCTTTGGAAATCATTCAGCATCTATTCCAGAATGATATAAAAGTGCATATCTTAAACATGGGGATTATTGATAACACTCCCACAGGTCAGCTTATCTTCACGATTTTTAGTGCATTTGCGCAGTTTGAAAGAGATATGATAGTTAACCGTACGAGTGAGGGGAAAAAATATGCCAGGGATAACGACCCATCATTTAAAGAAGGGCGTCCTCGAAAATTTACTGAAGAACAAATTATTTTTGCTTTTGAACTGAAGAAGCAGGGGATGACTTATAAAATGATTGAGCGAAAAACTGGGATTAGCATTGCGACGCAAAAAAGAAGGTTTAGTAAACTTACGACCAAAGAGTAAATTCTATAATGATACAATCAGGTTAATGAATAGTAGATAAGGAAGTTTTTCGTCGGTTTTGTTTGCTATTAAAATAAAAAAGCAACTAATTGATAAAAAAATCAACTTGTTGCTTTTTTTGTGAGTACATGTGCACTATTTTATTACTTTAATTACGATATCAAGGGAGAGCCTTCCAATATTATAAACTAATTAGCGGAGATCTATAATCCAGATTTTCTACAAGATAAACTGCAGAGCTGAGCGAAAATTACTAATTTAATAGTCCTTGATATACACGTTCAAAAATTTTTCTATTAAATTCAATCAAAAAATTAAAATCTATTCTTTGATTCGAAGGTATCTGAGGTATAACTTTACTGTTATAATCTGTTTCTAATCTTTGGAGGAGTTCCTGGGAAGGATTGATAAATTCCTTGATTAAATCAATCGGGACAAGTTTAATATCAAACATTTTTCTAATAATAGCTATATTATCAATCGAATCAATATTCATGAAATATTCTGGTTTACTCGTGAGAGTTGTATATATATCGTACAGATCTCTAGAGCGGGTTTTAGGTGAAGAAATCTCATAATCTGGCAATTGTTGACAGCTTGCACGAATTTTTTCATCAACAATCATCAGTGGAGAATATATAAAAATATCAATGCCATCATAATTATATTGTTGCCTGTCTTCTGTTATTTCATCAAAACTTAAATCTATACAAATTTTTTTTTGACTATTTTCAATAGATTCCGCATAAGCACCTGGATTCTTTTTTTGGGTTTCATTGAGTTGTTGAAATATTTCTTCTGAGATAATCGTAAAAGTTACTGCATAGCCTCCCCAAAAAGGTGGGGTATTTTCTCCTCTTTTTGATGGTCTATGTTCAAACTTGAAATTAACTACTCTATATCCTAAGTTTAAAAAAGAACTGGAAATAACTTCAAGAAAAATAGGGCCATGTATTTCTTTGTCTAATCTTTTAGATTCAGCTATCGAAAAATCTAAATCTTGAGATTGCCTTTGTGTAATTCCTAAAAGCTTTAAAGCATTGCCTCCTTTTAATGTAAGTAAGCTTGCCAAATCAGGATTAGAGAAAATAGCTGTTAAACATGTCATTCGAATTTTATCTGGTGTAATCATTAAGTATCTCCATTGAAGTATGTATCTATTTTATCATAAATTCTATATTGGATTGTTATAGAAGAAAATTGAAGATAAAATAATAGCTATAGTATATATACTATAGCTATCTTTATATTTGTAATTTTGCTATAATTTAGATAGAGATAAAATAATAGCTATAGTATATATACTATAGCTATCTTTTGAAAAATATATTTGGAGACTTTTATGGATAAAGACCCATATCATTTGAAAGAAAATAAATATCTATTACAAGAACTAGGGCAAACTTTTGGAAATGTTCTCAATCGCACATCCATGATAAATTTTATAAAGAAAGCTAAAAATGAGTCAAACATCTCAAAAAATGTGAGTTTTGGTATTATGGTGAAATATTTAGTAGATCATTTAGATTTATTTGATGAAATTCGAATTTACCCAGAAGGAAAAGAACCCATTTCAAGGTACGTTGCTAAATATTGTGTAGTTTCTCCATATGAAATTGCCCTTTCATTATTATCAAATTCTTTTTTATCGCATTATAGTGCTTTATATGTAAATGATTTAACAATAAATGAACCTAAAGATATATATATAAATAGAGAGCAAACGGCAAAGCCTAAAAATGATTCTAATGCCAAGTTAACTCAAGGAAAAATTGATTATGCCTTTTCTAAACCAATGCGAAGAACAAATACCGTTTATTTATTTAGGTATAAGGGAGTAATGTATAATGTTTTTGTTTTAAATTCAAAGAATACAAAAAATACTGGTATTATAAAAAAGAAACCTGTAGGATTCTCTAAGGCTATAAGAGTAACTAATTTAGAAAGAACATTAGTAGATACTGTAGTACGGCCACAATATAGTGGAGGTTTTTCAGAAATACTTGAAGCATATAAGACAGCCTGCTTTGATGTAGATTTAAAACGTATCAACAAATATATTAAAAAATTTGATTATATTTATCCTTATGAAAAATCCATTCTTTTGTATCTTAAATACACTGAAAATCAGAAGTTATTTAACCAACTTAGGAATTTATGGATAGATAAAATTGAGGATGATTTAAATTTCTACTTAGACTATCAAATGTTACAAACTGTACTTGACAAAGATTTAAATATTTATTATCCAAAAGACCTTAAATAATATAGGGCTGATTATCAAAAGAAGAATATATGTGTTAAAAAAAAAAACAAATTCTATATGTACAGGAACCATTGAATAAAAAACAACTTTCAGTAATATTTTGGTTTAATTGACAGTTGTTTTTTCTAAAAACGATATACTTCCTGTTATATCTATCTTTCTAATATATGTAAGAGTGGAGCTATACTATAAAAGTAGACACAAATATGTGTATTATAATCTGTCTAAGAAGACACAAAAACGAAAGGACTTTTATGTCAGGCTTTAAACGTTACGACGAGGAATTTAAACAATCTCTTGTCACCCTCTACCAAACAGGTAAAACTCAATCTGAACTCTGTAAAGACTATGGAGTCTCCGTTTCTGCACTTGCAAAATGGATCAACCAGTACTCTCAAGTTCGTCTTGAAGATAATACAGTGTTGACTGCTAAACAGATTCAAGAATTGCAAAAACGCAATGCCCAATTAGAGGAAGAGAACTTTTTTAAGAAAATATAGTTCATTTTCTGTCTAATTATTTGACATTAGTCCAATCTAGTACAATATCATTTTGAGAAACAATATTGGTTCCTTTTTTCATCTGGCATTAGGTCTGGATCTTGTGTAGGATCAGAATCTATTGTGTCCTCTTTAGACCATTTTAAGCATAATCATCTTCAAGCCTATCAATATCTAGTATTTTGATTACCTTTCCTCGACGCTCAATGAATCCCTTTTCTTCTAGTATTTTGAACTTACGAGAAATAGTTTCGGGAGTTGTTCCAATGAACGTTGCGAGATCTTTCATTTTCATTGGAATCGTAACAAGATTTGAATCTACTATTTTGACGAGTTGCAAAAGATAATTAGCGATTCGACTTTCAACATCTTCCATCATGAGAAATTGTGCTTGATATTGCATTTCCGCAGCTCTTCTCACGGTGGTTTCAAGTAATTTCAAACTTAGCTCGGGATATTTTAACAATAAATTTTTGAAATCTTGTTGTCGCAAAAAGCAAATTTTTGTTTCTTGCAATGTTTCGCCATAAAGATTCTCATTCACTACTCCAAACAAGGCGTCTTCACCTGCGTATCCACCAGGTTCAATTACACGTAGTAACTGCTCTTTACCAGCGCTAGAAAGCTGATATATCTTTAAAGTACCGTGCGCCACAATTGCGAGTTGAGGCACCGTAAAAGGGCTGATGACCGCTTCGCCCTTTTCAAAAGTCTTATGATGAACAACCTGCTCAACTTGCGCCAGTTCACTTTCTGAAAGTAAAGCAAATAGTGGGACAAGCTGTACACAGTGGTGTTCATCATGACTAAAATGATGTTCATACTTGCTCATTTTGGTAATTCTCCTTATCTTATTATCGCGCTAAAATTATAAAACTGCAAGCTTTGTTCAATTAAAGCCTACAGTTTCGTAAAAATTAATTGTCATTATCTTCATCTTCGTCATGAAAATCAGCAACAGCTTTACCCAAATCACCTGCCAAGTGACGAATAACTTGAAGATTGTAGCCGTAAAGTTCGACTACAACAGCCGCCAAAGCAAATTTTTCTTCTTTATTTGCTAGCTTAATTGCTCGCGTAATGAACATATTTTGTGCTTGAAAATCTGCAATGAAGCTTTCAAGTAGAGCTTCATCAGTCCAATATTTGGCTTTTGGATCCTCAGTAATGAACTTGTGATACTTTAAAAATTCTTCAGTTGTACTTGGTACAATCTCATTTTCGTCAAGAAGTAAATCCGAAATTTTAAAGAAATATTCATCTTCTTTTTTTGCAATTTCACGTAAATGCTCACACTTAACTGGGCTTTTCGCGTATATTCCTGCTTGAGTCAGTCGTACATTTTCAATGAACAAATTGGATAAGACATGTCCTAGCATCGCACCAGCCGTAGGCTTGTGGTGGTCAACCTCTGCTTTATCAAGTTCTTTAGCATATTTTTCATCAATCGTTAATTTAGTCATCAATTTTTTCCTTTATTCAATTTATAGTGCTGTCTTTACTGGTAGAAATCACACAACAGTTACTTTGCTACTTAAAACAGGGTACCCAAGTTTCTCAACCTTGCTGATAAGTTCATCAGCACTGACAACATTTTCGTCAAATTCTGCTTTAACTTTTGATGCATTGAAAAGCACTTTTGCATTTGCTACACCCTTAGTTGTAGTCATTGCTCCTTCGATTTTTGCCATGCAAGATGGGCAGCTCAATTCATTGAGTTTCATAATTACTTTTGACATAAGATTCACCTCTTTCTCTTTCTTTATAAATTAATTATAACTCGTTAGTACTAGCAAAAAATTGATATCTATCAAGAATATCAATTTTATTTTTTTATCTACAAAATAATAAAGTTTCTCGAGTCTCTTTTTTAACGCTGAATAACCTTCTATGAGGAGCGCAATCAGCACCAGTTAGAGTCTACCGAGACGGTCCGCGGAACGGTGTTTAAATCAATCCCTAATTTTGCCTGTATGAGATTTAAAAGAGCGAAACCATTAGTGATTTTTTTAAAACATCCATCGTACATAAGATGTTTGAAGTGTTCTGAAAACGCTATGTCCCCTCCTACCTGACAATCTTCCTGTCTAGCAAATGTGTGTGTTTCCTTTTTAAATAATTGTCATTGGAACTTCCTATCTATTTTTATAAAAAAGTTATATTGAGATAGGTATCAAAGCTTTTAAACAAGTTTAAATCCCTAACGTGCTACATTGCTTGCGATAGTTTCTCTCATAGCCTCAAATTCAGTGTCTTATTGAACCTCCCTATTAGTAAGGAAAACTTTAATTGTAAAGATTCTAGAAGCCATCGAAAATGTCTCGATGATTTTATCAAATCATTTTTGATAAAATCATTATAAACTTTATTGATATCAAAAAAATGATTCCTTTCAAAAAAAGAAAACAAACCGCATAAATTTTGGTTTGTTTCCATTCTTCTATTTCTCTCGATACCTAATCAGTCGCATGCCATTGACAATGACGATAAGGATACTAGCTTCGTGGACGAACATACCTGTGCCCATGTTGACAAAACTAGGTACTAATCCTGTACCTCCAAGAATTAGACCAGCCAGTAAAAAGAGCACAACTACAATCGCAATCACAATATTTTGTGTCATGTTGGCAACCGTGCGTTTACTCAAACCATATGCATGGACAAGTTCGTCAAAACTGGATTTCATTAGCACGATATCGGACGTTTCAATCGCAGTATCAGTACCAGAACCCATTGCAATACCTATATTAGCAAGTGCCAAGCTAGGGGAATCGTTGACACCATCACCGATAAAAGCAATTTTTTTACCAGAGTTTTTGAGTGATTTGACAACTTCAGCTTTTTCCTCAGGCATGAGATTGGCACGTACTTCATCGATCCCAAGTTGGTCGGCGACTGCTTTAGCTGTTGTCTCGTTGTCTCCAGTCAGCATAATCATACGAGAAATACCTTCGTGGCGTAGCTCTTCGAGGGCTTCTTTGACACCAGAACGCATTTCGTCTGCGATACCATAAACCAGTTGTAATCTGTTATCAGCTGCAACCAAAACAACTGATGCACCTGAATCAGTGATTTCTGTGATGTCCTGTTTCTGCTCGGGAGAAATCGTAATATGATTAACCACCATCATTTTTTCATTACCAATCAATAGGTCGTCTGCGATGATTCCCTGTCCTTTAACAACGTCTGTTTTTTTAAATTTGACAGGATTGAATTCTCCAATCATGCGTACAACAGCTGTTGCTAATGGGTGATCGGATTCATTTTCTGCTGAAGCAACTGCATCAATCAATTCTTTTGAAGCACCATAATTTTTGACGACAACAACTTCTGTATTGCCTTTCGTCAGAGTACCCGTTTTATCAAACAGAAGCGTGTCAATATGACTGAAGGTATTCATAACATCACCTCCCTTAATAAGGACACCTCTTTTTGCACCATTACCGATTCCTGCAACATTTGAAACAGGCGCACCAATCACGAGGGCACCAGGACAACCGAGTACGAGAATCGTGATGGCTAGCTCTAGATTATGACTAAAAACCCAAGCAATAGCTGCAATAACAAGTACTGCTGGCGTGTAATACTTAGCAAAGCGGTCGATGAATTTCTCAGCAGGAGATTTGGTATCTTGGGCTTCTTCAACCAGTTCAATAATTTTACCAAAAGTTGTATCTTCGCCAACTTTTTCTGCTTCTACGTAAATTGTACCATTTTCTAAGATAGAACCTGCAAAAACCTTAGCACCAGTTTCCTTTCTGATTTCACGTGATTCACCTGTGATGCTGGCTTCGTTGACATAGCCAGACCCTTGGTAAATATGACCATCAACAGGAACTTGACGTCCTGTTTTTACTAAAAGTTTATCACCAATTTCAACTTCATCAATATCTATTTCTTCGCCATCAGCAGATAGGGCTGTGCTGGGTGCCATATTCGTGAGTTCTTTGATACTTGATCGCGTTTTTTCAAGCGTTTTTTTCTCCAAAAATCCACCGAAAGCGAAGAGAAAAGTGACAATTGCTGATTCTTCGTATTCACCGATGAACAGAGCACCGATAACTGCAATAGAAACTAGCAGGTCAATCGAAATTTGTTTCACTTTGATTGCTTGATAGGCATGAATTGCAACAGGTATAAAACCGATAATACTTGCAATAATCATTGTCGAATTCCAAATCCATATTTGATTTACACCATATTTACCAAGGTATCCGAGTACAATGAGAATGGCTGAGAGGATAACCAAGTGATTACTGTGTTGTTGAAGTTGTTTTTGAAAGTTCAGTGTTATTTTTGCCATATTTTCTACTTCCTTTGATTTTCTTTATGATACTAGTATAGCGCTGCCCTTACTGATAAAAATTGACGACTATCAAGAAAATAAAAAAATTATACTATTTTACATGTTTCCTATATATAAGACTTAATATTGTATTTGGAATATAGCAAAAAGAATAAAACGATTGAAAAAAGTCATATAATAAAGAAAAAGGACTTGCTGCAAACAAGTCCAATATAGCCGAGTAAAAGTCGGTGGCAGTATTTAGTTCGAGAACTGTTAATTAGCCAAAGTTGATATGACCCTAAAAATATAGACTTAAGAACCTATAAATTTGGAGGTCATTTTTCTTGTCAAAATATTCCATTGAGTCTAAATTAAAAGTAGTTCGTGAATATCTAGAAGGCAAGACTGGGGCAACGTTTCTTGCAAGAAAATATAATATCCCCTCATCAGGACTCCTTAGAAGTTGGATATGGAAGTACAAAGCTGAAGGAGCTGCAGCTTTTCAGAAAAAGGTTAAACAAAATTATGCTTATAGCAAAGTTTTTAAAGAGTGAAAAATTATTAAGACTATTGGGTTCAGGTAAAATATTTCTATTAATGTAAAAGTTTTTAATACTGTACATGTCGTAATCTTCGTCAATTACAGACTACTCTGTGTTATCAATTAAATAATTTTCTATAATAAATAATGCTTGGTACAGATAACCCTTTAGATTGTCTTTATTTATTCCTCGTATAAAATGAAGAAATCATTGAATAGTTTGCCTTCAATTTTATATTCTGGAATCATAATTTTATCTGAAATTTTTTGTAAGATATTCATCATCATCTCCTGATTTTACTTTAAATATATACTATTTATTAATATATCGATAAATAGTTGTTCTCGAAACACCCCAAGACTCCGCAATGTTCTTTATTGGTGTTCCACTATCTACAAGTGTTTTAAGTAGCTCTATATCTTTCTCAGAGAATTTCTCAGGTCGACCACCTAATCTTCCTCTAGCACGTGCTGCAGCTCTCCCCGCAGCCGAGCGTTCAAGAATAAGGTTACGTTCAAACTCCGCAAATGCTGCAAATAAATGAAACATAAGCTGTCCAGTAGAACTTGATTTGTCCATCGTGATATTTTCTTGCAAACTATGGAAACTTACTCCTTTATCGTTTAGTGAGTTGACTATGCTGATTAAATCCTCCATATTTCTTCCCAATCGATCCAATCGCCAAACGACAATTGTGTCTCCGGGCCGAGAAAATTCTATTGCTGATTTTAACCCTGGTCTATCTTTTTTACTTCCAGACATGTGATCAGTAAATATTTTCTCACAGTCATATTTTCCAAGACTGTCTTTTTGTAAATCTAAATTTTGTAGTCCAGTTGAAACTCGTGCATATCCAATATTCAAATTTCTGTACCTCCGTTAGTTTAATTGTACCATAACTTAAAACAATATATATAAATGGACATAGATTAAATTATGGGTTAATGAACACAAAATATAAAAGATATTGACGAAAATTGTAGAAAATAAAAAGTGTCCAGAAAATGACCATTTTATGAACATTCAAACATTCACTTGAATATAGATGGATGTTCTGATATAATACATTCAAACAAACATTTGAATGTAAAGGAATGATCGTATGAATAATGAAATTTGTGAAATAACTTGTATTCATGAAGACAAAGTTAATCGTGCTAAATCTAAACTAGCAAACTTTGATACTCCGTCAGTAAGTGGTTTCTTTAAAATATTGTCAGATGAAAATCGACTTAAAATTGTACATGCTTTAGTTCATGAAGATGAGCTATGTGTTTGTGATATTGCTAATATCATTGATGCTTCGGTCGCAACAACTTCACACCATCTGAACTCCTTAAAAAAATTGGGAGTAGTTGATAGTCACAAGGATGGTAAGTTAGTCTACTATTTTATTAAAAATATCAAAATCTTAAATCTTATGGAGCTTGGCGTAAATTTTAAAGAAGAGGTGCTAGCATGAGTGAGAAAATGACCGAAAAAACCTATCGAATAGAAGGATTAAGCTGTACAAATTGTGCAGGTAAATTTGAAAAAAATGTAAAGCAGTTGCCAGGAGTTACGAGTGCAACAGTAAACTTTGGTGCAAGTAAGATTTCAGTAGAAGGCCAAACAACAATTGAAGAACTCGAAGAAGCGGGAGCCTTCGAAAATCTTATCATTCGTGATGATCAAGAAAATGATGAACAAGTTAGATCAAAAGAGTCTTTTATTAAACGGAATATCGCTTTAATCATCTCTCTTGGTTTTATACTTGTTGCTGTGATTTCCCAACTATCATTGGGCGAAGATCATTTATTAACGAAAGCTCTTTATATATTGGCAATAATAATTGGTGGATTTGATTTATTTAAAGAAGGGTTCTCTGATTTGATCAAATTGGACTTCTCCATGGAATCTTTAATGACTATTGCAATTATTGGGGCCGCATTTATTGGAGAATGGGCCGAAGGTTCTATTGTAGTAATACTATTTGCTATTAGCGAAGCTTTGGAACGATTTTCAATGGATAAAGCAAGACAGTCGATTCGTTCTCTTATGGATATAGCTCCCAAAGAGGCTCTTATCAGGAGAAACAATGTAGAGCAATTAGTCAGTGTCGATAAAATCGATATCGACGATATTATGATCATTAAACCCGGACAAAAAATAGCCATGGATGGGCTTGTTATCAACGGTCATTCTTCAGTAAATCAAGCAGCAATAACAGGAGAATCGGTTCCTGTTGAAAAACAGTTAGATGATGAAGTGTTTGCAGGAACACTAAATGAAGAAGGTGTTCTTGAAGTCAAAGTAACAAAAAAAGTAACGGATACAACGATTGCCAAAATCATTCACTTAGTTGAAGAAGCGCAAGGAGAACGAGCTCCTGCACAAGCCTTTGTAGATAAATTTGCAAAATACTATACGCCATTCATAATTATTATGGCCCTTTTGATAGTGGTTGTTCCTCCGCTATTCTTTGGTGGTGACTGGAATAAATGGCTTTACCAAGGGTTATCCATTTTAGTTGTCGGATGTCCTTGTTCATTAGTGATCTCAACACCTGTTTCAATTGTTTCGGCTATTGGTAATGCAGCAAAAAATGGTGTTTTAGTAAAAGGCGGAGTCTATCTGGAAGAAATTGGTCATTTGAGAGCAATTGCTTTCGATAAGACTGGAACCTTAACAAAAGGAAAGCCTGTCGTAACGGATTTCATTGCAACCAGTTCTGAAACTGATATAAATTATCTATCGATTATTTCATCGTTGGAATCTCTTTCTCAACACCCATTAGCTTCTGCTATTTTAAACGAAGCGGATAAAACTAATGTGGATTACAAGTCAATACAAATCGAGGATTTCCAATCTATCACAGGTAAAGGACTTACAGGTATACATCAAAACATACGTTACTATATTGGAAGCCCTAAACTGTTTTCTGCATCAGTAATCGAAGAAACAGCGGTCAAAGTACAATACAGACAATTTCAAGAACAAGGGAAAACCGCCATGTATTTCGGTACTGACGAACAAATTTTAGGAGTAATTGCTGTCGCGGATGAAGTAAGAGATTCAAGTGCTGCCGTTATTTCTGAACTCCACAAGTTGTCAATTGAACACACTATTATGCTTACTGGTGATAATACTAAAACCGCTGAATCTATTGGTAAGCAATTAGGTGTGACTGAAATAAAAGGAGATCTAATGCCTCAAGAAAAATTAGATTCGATTAAAGCGTTGCGGACAACTTATAATAAAGTAGCAATGGTTGGCGACGGCATTAATGATGCACCAGCATTAGCTGCATCGACGGTTGGTATTGCAATGGGCGGTGCAGGAACAGATACGGCTCTCGAAACTGCTGATGTTGCTCTAATGGGCGACGATTTACAAAAATTACCATTCATTGTTAGACTTAGCCGTCAAACTCTAAAAGTAATTAAGCAAAATATCACCTTCTCATTAGGTATAAAACTATTAGCTCTACTACTAGTCATACCAGGTTGGCTAACACTATGGATTGCTATTGTAGCAGATATGGGAGCAACGCTTTTAGTAACATTAAACGGATTACGATTGATGAAAGTTAAATAACACAACAAATAAAAGAAGGCATGTTTATAAGCGTGCCTTCTTTTTATGATACTTTTTAGTTTTTTTGAACGCTAGTTATGAAGCAAACTATGCGCCATTTGGTTCTGTTGCAAAGTTTTAAATCTACTATCAAATAAGGTAGAATAATAGAAAAAGATAGCAGGAGGAATGACGATGAATCATTTTAAAGGAAAGCAATTTCAGCAGGATGTGATTATTGTAGCCGTGGGCTACTATCTTCGTTATAACCTTAGCTATCGTGAAGTTCAAGAAATCTTATATGATCGTGGCATTAACGTTTCTCATACGACGATTTATCGTTGGGTGCAAGAATATGGCAAACTACTCTATCAAATTTGGAAAAAGAAAAATAAAAAATCCTTTTATTCCTGGAAAATGGATGAAACGTACATCAAAATTAAAGGAAAATGGCATTATTTGTATCGAGCCATCGATGCAGATGGTTTAACCTTGGATATTTGGTTACGTAAAAAACGGGACACACAAGCAGCCTATGCTTTTCTTAAGCGGTTAGTGAAGCAGTTTGATGAACCGAAGGTTGTAGTCACAGATAAAGCCCCCTCTATTACAAGTGCCTTTAAGAAACTAAAAGAATACGGCTTTTATCAAGGGACAGAACATCGTACCATTAAATACCTGAATAATTTGATTGAACAAGACCATCGTCCAGTAAAGAGACGCAATAAATTCTATCGAAGTTTACGCACTGCCTCACCCACGATTAAAGGCATGGAAGCCATCCGAGGATTATATAAGAAAACCCGAAAAGAAGGCACTCTCTTCGGGTTTTCGGTCTGTACTGAAATCAAGGTATTATTGGGAATCCCAGATTAAATCATAGATACCGTAAGGGATTTTATTCTTTATTTAAAACTTTGCAACAGAACCCTACCAGATGGGTCTGCACATTTACACCAGTACCGCACTTATCTGTAGAACCAATCAGCACTTTTCTCTTACCTGTTCTCATTTCTTTGAACAAAATATCTCTCTGCGCATCCGTCTTTGCGTCATGGATAAATGCGATTTCTTCCTCCGGGATGCCGTATTCTATCAGACTTTCCTTCAGATAATCATAAACAGTGAACTCTTTCCCTGGTGCTGGTGTACCACTATCCGAAAAAATAAGCTGACAACCAATTCGGCTATCAGCTCTCGCTTTTTCGTATTCGTTCCATACATTCTCTGCTACCTTGTTTAGCTTTCCATCTGGATTGTTCGGTGCGTCCTTATCAATTAACCTCGCATCCGTACCAAGAAGTCTTGCCTCGTGTGTAATCTTTAGAAAATTATCTTCACTTGGATCAATACCTCCGTTTCGGATTCGTTCCGCCCTTACTACAAAATCCTCCATCACCTGCTTCACATACCAGTCAGGTTCTGATTCTACAATGATTGGCTTTCCTCCACGCAAATCTGGTACATCAAGATCAAGCATATCAGAAGTCTGTACGTCAGCTACCTCACGAAAGATATTCATCAGCTCAGGAAGATTGGTAAACTTATTGAATCTACTCTTAAATCGAAATCCACTTCCTTCTACTGTCAGCTCCAGAGCTGTTGTTACTTCTCCAAAGTTCGCCGCCCAGGAATCAAAATGATAAATCCCCATTTCCTCCAATGCTTCCTTCTGCAAATAAAGCTGCATAACATACATCTCGCACATGGTATTAGAAATTGGAGTCCCCGTTGCAAAAACTATACCCCTACCATTATTAATCTCACTAAGATACTGACATTTCAACTGCATGTCGGTGGACTTTTGTGCTCCGTTAGAACTGATTCCAGAAACATTATTCATCTTAGAAAAGATAGCAAGGTTCTTAAAGGTGTGCGCTTCATCCACCATAATAGAGTCCACACCCATTTCTTCAAAAGTAATCAGATCATCTTTTCTACTTTCATCGCTTAGTTTCTTTAACTGTTCCTCCAGTTTTTTCTTCTGGCTCTCCATCTGCTTAACCGTCCATCGTTCGCCATTCTTACTCTTTGTTTCATCAATGGCATAAGTAATCTCATCAATCTGCTGATTTAACATCCTCTCTTTCCGCTCTGCTGAAATTGGAATCTTCTCAAACTGGGAATGGGACATAATAATTGCATCATAATCTCCGGTTGCAATTCGTGAGACAAACTGCTTCCTACGGCTCTTTTCAAAATCCCTCTCCGTTGCCACCAAAATATTCGCTGACGGATAAAGACGTAAAAATTCGCTCGCAGTCTGACCAATCAATGGTTTTGGTACAACCAAAATGGTTTTATTGGCAAGTCCAAGCCTTTTCTGCTCCATACATGCTGCCATCATTTCAAAGGACTTTCCTGCACCTACACAATGAGCCAGTAGGGTATTTCCGCCAAGCAGAATTCTTGCTACTGCATTCTTCTGATGTAGTTTTAACTCGATTTCTGGATTCATCCCTGGGAACTGCAAATGGCTTCCATCATATTCACGCAAACGAATATTATTAAAGGTTTCATTATAATACTCTACATACTTCTGCCTTCTCTCAGGGTCCCTAAAAAGCCACTCCTTGAATTTCTCTTTCATTTGGTTTTGCTTTTCTCTAGCAAGCATAGTCTCATTCTTATTGACTACATAATGGTATTTCCCATCTCCATCCTCCACACGGTCTCTTACCGTGACCGTTTTCAGATTCAGAGTCTCCTCAAAAATTGAATAAGCATCCATACGGCTTGTACCATAGGTCTTGGTAGCTGCCACAGAATGCTTATCCATGGACTTATTCTCAATAAACCATTCCATGCTCAACTTATTCAAATGTACTTGAATTCCCGAATTATACCACTGACTTCTGACTGCTCTAGCTCTTCTTGGAGTATTTAAAAGATCATAGACAAATTCCTCATAATCAATGGGTTCAATCCATGTACTTCCAATCCTCACATCAATATCCGATGCTTCAATATCAACAGGTTGAACCTTCTCTAGTGCCTCCACGTTGATTGCAAACTGCGGATTTTCCTTTACCATCGCTTTTGCCAAACGAAGTTTGGATGTATACTATAAAAGTAGACAGAACTTTATGTGTTATAATCTGTTTTAAAAGACATGAAAACGAAAGGACATCCTATGTCAAAATCTAAACGCTACGATGAAGAATTCAAACAATCCCTTGTCAATCTTTATCAAACTGGAAAAACTCAGTCTGAACTCTGTAAAGACTATGGTGTATCTCAAACAGCACTTTCTAAATGGATCAAACAGTATTCTCAAGTTAAACTCGAAGATAATTCTGTACTTACTGCCAAACAAATACAAGACCTACAAAAACGTAATGCACAGCTTGAAGAGGAGAACCTCATCTTAAAAAAAGCAAGTGCCATATTCATGCAAAACTTAAAGTAAGACTCCTCGCTGTCTATCGGTTACGCTTTGAACACGCCACAACAACCTTGTGTCGTGTTTTACATGTCAATCGTTCTACTTACTATAAATTTTTAAAACATAAGCCCTCAAAAAGAGAACTGGATAATCAAATTTATAGAAAACAAATACTTCAAATTTATACCAAAGCAAACAAAAGACTTGGTGTGAAGTCTATCAAGGTCATTCTTCAAAGAGACTATGATACAAAAATCTCTGAAGGAAGAATTTACCGTCTCATGAAGAATATGGCGCTCCCTAAAATGGCAACCGTTAAGCCAAAACGCTCACTTAAAGAAGTTCAAAAAACGTACCCTCAGAACTTACTCAAGCAAGAATTTAATCCTGACCAACCAAATCAAGTATGGACAACAGACTTCACCTATATTTCTATCGGATATAAGAAACATGTCTATCTCTGCGCTATACTTGATCTCTACTCTAGAAAATGTATTGCTTGGAAACTCAGTCATCGTATCGATGCAAAGTTAGCATGTGACACTCTAGAATTAGCACTTAATAAAAGAAAGATTGAAGGAACACTTCTCTTCCATTCTGACCAAGGTTCACAATTTAAGGCCATTGAATTTAGAAAAATAATTGATGACAATAATATCATGCATTCTTTTTCTAAGCCTGGATATCCTTATGATAATGCCGTTACTGAAGCATTTTTCAAGTATTTGAAGCATAGACAAATCAACCGAAAAAATTATCAAAATATGAAACAGGTTCAATTAGATTGCTTTGAATATATTGAGAATTTTTATAACAATTACAACCCACATTCGGCTAATCTTGGACTCACTCCTAATCAGAAAGAAGAAAATTACTTTAATTCAATCAATTAACACTTTTTTCTGTCTACAAATTTGACATTAGTCCAGTTTGTTTCTGACATTTCCTGATAAATACTCATCTGCTGTTTCCCAACCTGCATTAGGATTGTTCTCATTATAACTTTCCGGATTCAGATAAATCAGTCCTTCCAACTCTTCCACCAGCAGGGCACGCTTTAAATCTACTTCTAAATCTTGAGAGAAACGAACCTCTTCTGGTCGTTCTCCGTTTTCTTTTGCCACCTGTTCTCTCACTGTGCTAATATCTGGTTCATAAATGCTCAGCATATTGGGAATATTCACAGCACCATACTCATTGACTGAAACATTTAATGCCTCTACTGCTGTTTCTACCCTTTCATTCATTATCTTTGCCTTAATTGTCTGCTTATAGAACATATCTGCTTTTTTCACTTCTCCATCCTCATTCACCTCCTCAAGACTACAAAGTAACGGATAATCGCTGTCATCCCGAAATGCTGTCTTATTTGCTTTTGAAGTAATATGTCCATACTGTTCTATAAATGCATCGTACTTCGAATTCAATTCCTTCTGTTTTGCCGCCAGTTCTTCCTCACTACATCCTTCCATCTGAATGTCAATCAACTCTCTTGTTATCTGTCTGATCTCATGCAGAAATCGAATTCGCTCTTTCAAACTTTGTGTTACTTCCTGCCTTATCATCTCTGAATTTTCTCTGAAATACAGCTTTCCGTCAAAGATTGTATAGGTAAAGTTTCTCACATCCGGATCAGCTGGTATGACTTCTGCTGACCTTTCCTCATCCTCTGAAATTCGTTCAAAGTCTCTCATTTCTGCCTTAATATTATGAATCGCACGATTCAAAGCTTCATACAAATTCAGATGCTCATCATCATTGACACAGACCGTATATCTGCTGTCTTGTCCAATGGTATAATCATGACCTTCCAAATAACCAAGAAGAATCTCTGCATCTTCAACCGAAAAATCAAAAGACAAACCACTTTTCTGTATCCACTGAATCACTTCTTCTGGTTTTGTAAATAATTCAATTTCCTGTTCCATCACTCCCTTGCACCTCCTTATCTGTCTTTGTGAATTCTATCCTTGCTCTAATGTCCCCCGTAAAGTTCCCGGTGTCCACTGCTAGATACGCTTCTAAGCCATCTCTGGCTTTCGAAGCATCTAGTTAGGGGAAAATCCCCTAAACCCCCTTCTATATACGAGTGATAGCACTTTTTGCTATCACTTTTGCCTTGTGAATGCACTTTCTGCTATCACATGGCAATTATGAGTGCACTTTCTGCTATCACTTTTTATATAGACTTTTCCTAACTTTGATTACCTTATAATTGTGATAGCACTTTTTACTATCACTTTTGCTTTGTGAGTGCACTTTCTGCTATCACTGCCTCGTTTTGATGGCACTTTCTGCTATCACTTAAATCCCAAACACTGGACATAAATTTTGAATACAAATCAAAACAATAGACATTGGTTTTTAGGAGAATTCCTGTAGACAAATGTTTTGCATACAAATCCAAACCGTAATCTGCTTATTTTGCATGCATCCCTTTTTCTGAACAGTTCTTTGGAAATTCCAAATCTCGTTTCTTTGCCACTAGCCATTCGTTATAATCTTTAAAACCAATTGGTGGTGGACTATCCTCCACTTCATAACCAAGTCCATAGTATTTCTCACATAATTCCAATGAAGCCTTTCTCCCTGGCTCATCATTATCAAGGCAAAACCGTATGAATGAGATCTGTGGATTCTCTGTTAGAAACATAATCAGTGGAGCATCTGCAAGCATTCCAAGAGCAAGCTTATTTGTTTCAAAATCAGAAAAAATATCCGTATAACTCATAAGATCGATAGCTGCTTCAAATACAATCAGTTCAGAACTTTCTGCATTCGTTACATTAAATCCATAGTTCTTATCATTTCCAGCAACATCGCATTTAAATGAAGAACCTTCCCTATCAAAAACCCCTCTCATACTTGCAAATCTAGTCATTCCGTCTTTGTCATTTCCCTTAAAGACCACATTATGATAATGTCTGCTCTCATAAATCAAATCCTTATCAATAAAATAGTCAATGACCTGATCGCTTAATCCGCGTTCTTCCCTTAGATACGAGTACAAATAAGAATTATCCCTAGCTGGTAATGGTAGTACAAACTCTTTTACCTTTGGTGATTCTGGTTCTACCCGATACATTAATTCTGACATTCTGTTATCTTCCTGCATTCTTTGATAACCCACAAAGTCCAAAAGCCAAAACACTGCTTCTTTCACTTCCATTCCAGCAAAAACTCGAAGGAAATCAATCTGTGAACCACCGTTGCTTCCCTTTTCATACTGCCTTGACCAGCGAAACCAATGACTTTTATCATAAATTCTTACAGAGTCCATTTCCTTCAGCGTGTGATATCTACCCACACGTTTTACTGTATATCCAAGGTTAGTAGCTACTGCTGTTAAATCAACACTCTTTGCAATAGCC